>CAUPOD010000226.1:0-5174 GCA_963512745.1 uncultured Burkholderia sp.
CTATCCATGCGGGGCCCGCCCAGGTGGACAGCCTACGCCGGCAGACGCGCGAGCTGATCGCGCAGTTTGCCCAACGTACCCTCGAACTCGTTCAGCCGCTTACGCTCCTGTTCGACCACGGCTTCGGGCGCGCGCGCGACGAACGATTCGTTGCCGAGCTTGCCCGCGCATTTCGCGACCTCGCCTTCGAGACGCGCGATTTCCTTGCCTAGCCGCTCGCGTTCGGCGGCGACGTCGATCTCGACCTTGAGCACGAGCTTGTCGGTGCCGACGATCGCGACGGGCGCGCCCTGCGCTTCGGCGTCGAGCGCGGCTTCGTCGTCGAGCACCTTGACCTCGGACAGGCGCGCGAGCGCCTGCACGTACGGCGCGAACGACTGCAGGCGCGCGGCGTTGCCGGCCGCGAGCAGCGGCACGCGCACGGCGGGCGACAGGTTCATCTCGCCGCGCAGGTTGCGGCACGCGTCGATCACGGCCTTCAGGTCGGCGGCCCATTGCTCCGACACCGGATCGAGCTTGCCGAGGTCGGCCTGCGGATAGCTTTGCGTCATCAGAGACGCCTCGCCCTCGGCCATGCCTTGCGGATAGCGGCCCGCGAGCGGCGCCACCTTTTGCCACAGCGCTTCGGTGATGAACGGGATCAGCGGATGCGCGAGGCGCAGCACGGTCTCGAGCACGCGCAGCAGCGTGCGGCGCGTCGCGCGCTGCTGCGCGGGCGTGCCGTTCTGGATCTGCACCTTGGCCAGTTCGAGGTACCAGTCGCAGTACTCGTCCCACACGAACTTGTAGAGCGTTGACGCGATCAGGTCGAAGCGGTAGTCGGCGAAGCCCTTCTCGACGTCGGCCTCCACGCGCTGCAGCAGCGAGACGATCCAGCGGTCCGCGGCCGAGAAGTCGAGCGCGCCGTCGGGGCCGCAGTCGTCGTTGCAGCGCACGCCGATGCCGCAATCGTGGCCTTCGCAGTTCATGAGCACGAAGCGCGTGGCGTTCCACAGCTTGTTGCAGAAGTTGCGGTAGCCCTCGCAGCGCGCGAGGTCGAAGTTGACGTTGCGGCCGAGCGTGGCCATCGACGCCATCGTGAAGCGCAGCGCGTCGGTGCCGTACGCGGCGATGCCGTCCGGGAACTCCTTGCGCGTCTTCTTCTCGATGCTCGCGGCCTGCTTCGGGTTCATGAGCCCCGTGGTGCGCTTCGCGACGAGCGCGTCGAGGCCGATGCCGTCGACGATGTCGATCGGGTCGAGCGTGTTGCCCTTGCTCTTCGACATCTTCTGGCCCTCGGCGTCGCGCACGAGGCCGTGCACGTACACCGTGTGAAACGGCACCTGGCCCGTGAAGTGCGTGGTCATCATGACCATGCGCGCGACCCAGAAAAAGATGATGTCGAAGCCCGTGACGAGCACCGACGACGGCAGGAAGTGCTTGAGTTCGACGGTCTGCTCGGGCCAGCCCAGCGACGAGAACGGCACCAGCGCCGACGAGAACCACGTGTCGAGCACGTCCTCGTCGCGCTTGAGGCCGCCCGTGTAGCCTTGCGCGTCGGCCTGCGCGCGCGCGTCTTCCTCGCTGCGCGCGACGAACACCTCGCCGTTGTCGCCGTACCAGGCGGGAATCTGATGGCCCCACCAGAGCTGGCGCGAGATGCACCAGTCCTGGATGTTTTCGAGCCATTGATAGTAGGTCGCGGTCCAGTTTTCCGGCACGAACTTGATCTGGCCGTCGCGCACGACGTCGAGCGAGACTTCGGTGATCGACTTGCCCGGATGGAGGCTGCCCTTGCCTTCGGGCGCCGGCTTCGTCATCGCGACGAACCACTGGTCCGTCAGCATCGGCTCGAGCACGACGTTGGTGCGGTCGCCGCGCGGCACCATGAGCTTGTGCGGCTTGACCGAATCGAGCAGGCCGGCCGCTTCGAGATCGGCCACCACCTGTTTGCGCGCGTCGAAACGGTCGAGGCCGCGGTATTGCTCCGGCGCGTTGTCGTTGATCTTCGCTTCGAGCGTGAGGATCTCGATCAACGGCAGCTTGTGGCGCTGACCGACCTGATAGTCGTTGAAATCGTGCGCGGGCGTGACCTTGACCACGCCCGTGCCGAACTCGCGGTCCACGTAGTCGTCGGCGATGATCGGGATTTCGCGGCCCGTGAGCGGCAGCTTCACGTGCTTGCCGATCAGGTGCGCGTAACGCTCGTCCTCGGGATGGACCATCACGGCCACGTCGCCGAGCAGCGTCTCGGGGCGCGTCGTGGCCACGGTCAGATGGCCAGAGCCGTCCGCGAGCGGGTAGTTGATGTGCCACAGGCTGCCTTGCTCTTCCTCGCTCGCGACTTCGAGATCCGACACGGCCGTCATCAGCACGGGGTCCCAGTTCACGAGGCGCTTGCCGCGGTAGATCAGTCCTTGCTCGAACAGGCGCACGAACACTTCGCGCACGACGTCCGACATCTTGTCGTTCATCGTGAAGTATTCGCGCGACCAGTCGATCGAGGCGCCGAGGCGGCGCACCTGGTTCGTGATCGTCGAGCCGGATTTTTCCTTCCACTGCCATACGCGCTCGAGGAAGCGGTCGCGGCCGAGGTCATGGCGCGATACGCCCTCGGCGTCGAGCTGGCGCTCCACGACGATCTGCGTGGCGATGCCCGCATGGTCCGTGCCCGGCACCCACAGCGTGTTTTCGCCGCGCATGCGGTGGTAGCGCGTGAGGCCGTCCATGACGGTCTGGTTGAACGCGTGGCCCATGTGCAGCGTGCCCGTGACGTTCGGCGGCGGCAGTTGAATCGAGAAATCGGGGCGCTCCGGATCGAAGGCCGGCGCGGCATAACCGCGCTTTTCCCATTCCGGCCCCCAATGGGATTCAATGGTCTGGGGCTCGAAGCTCTTGGCAAGCGTGCTGTCGCTCATGGTCGGAAGTGTGTGAAGACGGTCGATCGGTCGGCACCGGAGCGCGCGGCGGGGCGCGCTTCCGCGTGGCAATACGGGGCTGCTGTTGGCGCAGAATCGTCAATTATAAATGGATGCGCATGGGCTGGCGCGGCCTGCGCGGAGGGGACCTCTATAATGGCGTACCTGCCGCACCCACGAATTGCCATCCATGCCCGATCTGCTCGCCCATCTGAATCCCGAACAATACGCCGCCGTGACGCTGCCGCACGAGCCGGCGCTGATTCTCGCGGGAGCGGGAAGCGGCAAGACGCGCGTGCTGATCACGCGCATCGCGTGGCTGATCCAGCAAGGCCACGCGTCGCCGCCCACCATTCTGGCCGTCACGTTTACGAACAAGGCCGCGCGCGAAATGCTGACGCGTCTGTCGGCGCTGTTGCCGATCGACACGCGCGGCATGTGGATCGGCACGTTCCACGGCTTGTGCAACCGCATGCTGCGAGCGCATTACCGCGACGCGGGGTTGCCGCAGACGTTCCAGATCCTCGATACCGCCGATCAGCTGTCGGCGATCAAGCGTCTGATGAAGGGCCTCAACATCGACGACGAGAAGTTTCCGCCGAAGAACGTCCAGTACTTCATCAACAACGCGAAGGAGCAGGGGCTGCGCCCGCATCAGGTCGAGACGCACGACGCGTTCAACGCCAAGTTCGTCGAGCTGTATCAGGCCTACGACCAGCAGTGCCAGCGCGAAGGCGTGGTCGATTTCCCCGAGCTGCTGCTGCGCTGCTACGAGTTGCTCGCGAACAATCCGGCGCTGCGCGCGCACTATCAGGCACGCTTCGCGCACATCCTCGTCGACGAGTTCCAGGATACGAACAAGCTGCAATACGCGTGGCTCAAGCTGCTCGCGGGCAGCCACAACGCGATCTTCGCGGTCGGCGACGACGACCAGTCGATCTACGCGTTTCGCGGCGCGAACGTCGGCAACATGCGCGATTTCGAGGACGAATTCCGCGTGCGCCACCTGATCAAGCTCGAACAGAACTACCGTTCGCACGGCAACATTCTCGACGCCGCGAACCATCTGATCGCGAACAACGCGCATCGCCTCGGCAAGAACCTGCGTACCGACGCCGGCCACGGCGAGCCCGTGCGCGTGTACGAAGCGAGCACCGATACGCAGGAAGCGGGCTGGATCGTCGAGGAAATCCGCTCGCTGATCGGCACGGGCATGATGCGCAGCGAGATCGCGATCCTGTACCGCAGCAACGCGCAGTCGCGCGCGCTCGAGCACTCGCTGATGACGGCGGGCATCCCGTATCGCGTGTACGGCGGCCTGCGCTTCTTCGAGCGCCAGGAAATCAAGCACGCGCTCGCGTACCTGCGTTTGATCGACAATCCGAACGATGACACCGCGTTCGCGCGCGTCGTCAATTTCCCGACGCGCGGCATCGGCGCGCGTTCGCTCGAGCAATTGAGCGACGCGGCGCGCCTGTACGGCTGCTCGATGGCCGCCGCGATTCCGTACGTGACGGGCAAGGCCGGTTCGAGCCTGGCGGCGTTCGCGAACCTGATCGGCCGCATGCGCGCCGAGACCGAGCGCATGAGCCTGCCCGAGATGGTCGAATACGTCGTGCGCGCGAGCGGCCTCGCCGATTTCTATCAGGAAGAGCGCGAAGGCCAGGACCGCCTCGAAAACTTGCAGGAACTCGTCAACGCGGCGACCGCATTCGTGAGCGAGGAAGGCTACGGGCTCGACACGCCCGCGCGCTCGATCCCGCTCAAGCCCGGCGCGACGCATGCGCCCGAGCTGGCCGCGCCGAGCGACGACGTGTCCGAGATCGTCTTCGATGCAGCGGCCCCGGCCGATCCTGCGCAGAACCCCGACACCATGACGCCGCTCGCGGGCTTCCTCTCGCACGCGTCGCTCGAAGCCGGCGACAACCAGGCGCAAGCGGGCCAGGACGCCGTGCAGCTGATGACCGTGCACGCCGCGAAGGGGCTCGAATTCACGGCCGTGTTCATCACGGGCTTGGAGGAGGGTTTGTTTCCGCACGAGAATAGCGCACAGGACCCCGACGGCCTCGAGGAAGAGCGCCGCCTCATGTACGTGGCCATCACGCGCGCCAAGGAGCGTCTGTACTTGTCGCTCGCGCAGAGCCGCATGCTGCACGGCCAGACGCGCTACAACATTCGCTCGCGCTTCTTCGACGAACTGCCGCAGCCCGTGCTCAAATGGCTCACGCCGAAAGCCGAGCCCGGCTCGCGCTGGGGCGGCGGCCGCGCCGATAACGC
>CAUPOD010000227.1:0-5157 GCA_963512745.1 uncultured Burkholderia sp.
CCTTTACACAGGACATCGCATGAGCACCACGACCCATTGGCATGCAGTGGCCGACGCGGCCGCGCCGAGCGTGCGCGCCGCCGCCAATCCGAACTTCACCGACGTGCTGATCGTCGGCGCGGGCCTGTCGGGCATCGGCGCGGCCTATCACTTGAGCCAGGACTGCCCGAGCCTCAGCTATGCGATCCTCGAAGGACGCGAGTCGATGGGCGGCACCTGGGACCTGTTCCGCTACCCAGGCATCCGCTCCGATTCGGACATGTTCACGCTGGGCTACAGCTTCCGCCCGTGGGCGAGCGGCAACGCGATCTCGGACGGCCAGACGATTCTCGACTACATCCGCGACACCGCGCGCGAGTTCGGGATCGACCGGTCGATCCGTTTCAACCACAAGGTCGTCGCGGCCGATTGGGATTCGGCGACGGCGCGCTGGACCGTCACCGTGCGCCGCACGCTCGGCTCGCTGCAGGACGAGGTGCGCCTGACCTGCCGCTTCCTGTACATGTGCAGCGGCTATTACGACTACGACCAAGGCCATGCGCCGGCGTGGCCCGATATGGAGCAGTATCAGGGCCGTATGGTGTATCCGCAGTTCTGGCCGCAGGATCTCGACTACAAGGACAAGCGCGTGGTCGTGATCGGCAGCGGCGCGACGGCCGTGACGCTGGTGCCGTCGATGATCGATCAGGCCAAGCACGTGACGATGTTGCAGCGTTCGCCGACCTACATCCTGTCGATCCCTGCGCACGACGCGCTGGCCGACGGGCTGCGCCGCGTGCTGCCCGCGGGCCTCGCGCACCGGCTCGTGCGCGCCAAGAACGTCGGCCTGATGGTCTTCATGTACAACGCGTCGAAGCGCTTTCCGAAGCTCGTGCGCAACATCGTGATCGGGCTCGGCCATCGCCAGGCGGGCGGCAAGCTCGACCGCAAGCATCTGACGCCGCGCTACAACCCGTGGGACCAGCGTCTGTGCATCGTGCCGAACGCGGACCTGTTCAAGGCCGTGCGCGCGGGCCGCGCCTCGGTCGAGACCGACGAGATCGCACGCTTCACGCCGGACGGCCTCGTGCTCAAGAGCGGCAAGCAGCTGCAGGCCGACATCGTGGTGTCGGCGACCGGCCTCAAGATCAAGATGGTCGGCGGCATCGCGTTGTCCGTCGACGGCAAGCCCGTCGACCTCGCCGATACGGTCTGGTACAAGGGCATGATGTTCAGCGGGGTGCCGAACTTCGCGATGTCGTTCGGCTACACGAACGCCTCGTGGACGCTGAAGGCCGAACTGATCGCGAAATACATCTGCCGCCTGCTCAATCGCATGGATGCGAACGGCGACGATACGTGCGTCGCCTACGCGGACGAGGACACCGAGCTCGAACAGGCCGTCGATCTGTCGTCCGGCTACATTCAGCGCGCCGCGCGGATCATGCCGAAGCAGGGCAACAAGCGGCCGTGGAAGGTGCATCAGAACTATCTGCGCGACATCGCCTTGTTCCGTTTCGGCAAGCTCGAGGACGGCGCGTTGCGTTTCGAGCGGCGCCGCACCGCGGCCGCCTCCGCGCGCCATATCGCGCTGGAAGAGGTGAATTCGTGACCGGCGCCGGGATCGCGGCGGCCGCCGCCGGCGTGGCCGTCGGCAGTACGCTCGTGCTCGCGTTGCTCACGCGCGCGATCTCGCGCCGCACGGCCGAACGCTTCCCGAACGACGGCCATTTCGTCCAGGTCGGAGACGACCGGCTGCATTACGTCGAGTACGGCCGCGCCGACCAGCCCGCCATCGTGCTCGTGCATGGGCTGTGCGGACAGTTGCGCAATTACGCGTATCTCGACCTCAAGCGCCTGTCGCGCGAGTACCGCGTGATCGCCGTCGACCGTCCGGGCTCGGGCAAGTCGACGCGCGGCGCCGCATCGACCGCGAACGTGTATGCGCAGGCGCGCACGATCGCGGGTTTCATCGAAAAGCTCGGGCTCGACCGTCCGGTGCTGATCGGCCACTCGCTCGGCGGCGCGATCGCGTTGGCCGTGGGGCTCGACTATCCGCATTGCGTGCGGCGCCTCGGCTTGATCGCGCCGCTGACCATGACCGAAACCTCGGCGCCGGGGCCGTTCAAGGGGCTGCAGCTGCAATGGCGTCCGCTGCGGCGTCTCGCGTCGCTGACGATGGGCGTGCCGCTGATGGCGCTGATCAACCGCAAGGCCGTGTCGATGGTGTTCGCGCCCGAGCGCGTGCCGAACGATTTCGGGCTCAAGGGCGGCGGCGCGAGCGGCCTGCAATCGTCGGTGTTCTATGCGGCTTCGTCCGACTTGTGCAGCGCGCCCGAGGACCTGCCCGACATGGCGCGCCGCTACGCGGCGATGAGCGTGCCTGTCGACATGCTGTTCGGCCGCGAGGACAAGATCCTGCCGTTCGGGAAACATGCGGAAGGGCTCAAGCGCCTGCTGCCGGGCGTGAATCTGCGCGCGGTGCCGGGCGGCCACATGCTGCCCGTCACGCAGGCCGCGAAGACGACCGATTGGATCAAGGGCGTCGCGGCGGCCGGGTTTGCGCGGAAGGCGGAGAAGGCCGCGGCCTGAGCAGTGCGGCTGCGAGTGGTGGGCCGGTTCGAGTCCGCTTACGCTTCGCGCCGGACCGGTTCGCTCTCGTGCAGGAAACGCGCGAACACGTCGCGCGGCGGCGCGACCGCAATCGACTTCAGGATCTGGCCGACGTTGCCGCGGTGATAGACGCCGTGCGTGGCGACGTGGAGCAGGATCTCTTCGCGCGTCATGCGGCCCGTGTCGCCGTCGGTGAAGGTGAACGGCAAGATTTCGGCCAGGGCGCCCGGCGCGAGTCGCGCCACGTAATCCGAATACCACGCATCGGTGGCCTGCACGTCTTGCCGGAGTTGCGCCAGCGAGGGCGTCTCCGGCGTGTTCGTCGCATCGAACGGGCGCGGCTCGCCGCTCAGGTGCGCGCGGAAGATTCTGTCCACCACGTAGATGTGATTCAGCGCGCGGATGCACAGGTGCAGCGCATCGTCGTGTTCAGGCGGCAGGCCGGCCAATTGCGCGAACAACTCGGCGTTGGCCCAGGCTTTGTAGGCAAACAGGGATTTGAGCGTCATGGGATGCGTCTCGTGCGTGTCGGATCTCGAACCGAGCAACATACCCGGAAAATTGCCGGACCGTCAAACGCCGGTCTCGCGGCATAGCGTGCGGTTACGCGTCTTACCCGCGACGTGCTCGGACGCCGTCACGCGGCGCCACCAGCGTTCGCCCGCATGCGGCGCGCCGAGGTCGAGCCGTTCGCCCATGCGCGGCGTCGCGACCTGCATGCCGCGCCCCGCGGCCAGGCTCGTCACGCGCTCGAATGGCTCCTGCCAGCGATGCATCGCCAAATCGAACGTGCCGTTGTGGATCGGCACGAGCCAGCGGCCGCCCAGGTCGGCGTGCGCCTGCACCGTATCCTCGGGGCGCATGTGCACGTACGGCCAGTGCGCGTCGTAGGCGCCGGTTTCGAGCAGCGCGAAGTCGAACGGGCCGAGCGTCTCGCCGATCCGCTTGAAACCGTCGAAGTAGCCGGTGTCGCCGCTGAAGAAGAGGCGCAGATCGCCGTCGACGATGACCCACGAGGCCCACAGCGTGCTGTTGCCGTCCAGCAGGCTGCGGCCCGAGAAATGCTGGCTCGGCGTGGCCGTGAACGACAGCTCGCCGATCGCTGTGCCTTGCCACCAGTCGAATTGGCGGATCTTGGCCGCGTCGATACCCCATTCGATCAGACGGTCGCCGACGCCGAGCGGCGTCAGGAACACGCCCGTGGTCGCGGCCAGGGCCAGCACCGTGTCGCGGTCGAGGTGGTCGTAGTGGTCGTGCGACAGGATCACGCCGCGCAGCGGCGGCAGGTCGGCGAGCGCGATCGGCGGCGCGTGAAAGCGCTTGGGGCCGAAACGTTTGAACGGCGACGCGCGCTCGCCGAACACGGGGTCTGTGAGCCAGAACTCGCCGCGCAGCTTGAGCAGCAGCGTGGAATGCCCGAGCCGCCACAGGCTGCGGTCGGGTGCGGTGTCGAGCGCGGCGCGCGTGAGCGGATCGACGGGCAGCGGCGCGTCGGGCACCGTGCCCTTGGGCTTGTTGAACAGCAGGTTCCATGCGATGCCGAGCGTCTTGCCGAGGCTCTCGGCCGGGCGCGGCGCGACGTTGCCGAAGCGCATGCCGTCGTGCTGCGCCGAATCGGCGAACGACGCGCGCCCGCGGCGCGCGGCCGTGTAACCCAAGATGCGCTGGATGGTATCGGCAAGCGAATTCATGGCAGTCGTCCGGAAATTTTGAAGTAGACTGCTCAGTGTAGTTTATTCTTTGGAAAAGTAAACCAGGCAGTGTAGTGAAATGTGCAGTGAAACGGTATGAACGCTCCCGATAAACCTTCCCGTCTCACCGACCGCAAGCGCGCCGCCGTGCTCGCCGCGGCCACCGAGGAATTCCTGGCCGCCGGTTTCGAGGCCACCAGCATGGACCGCATCGCCGCGCGCGCGGCGGTTTCCAAGCGCACGGTCTATAACCACTTCCCGAGCAAGGAAGCGCTGTTCGCGGCGATTCTGCTGCAGCTATGGGACGCTAGCGGCGCGGCCGATGCGCCGGCCTACGCGGCCGACCGGCCGTTGCGCCCGCAGCTGCTCGAACTGCTGCGCAAGAAGCTGCGTCTGTTGAACGGCGAATCGTTTCTGGCGCTCGCACGCGTGGCGATCGCGGCCGGCATGCATTCGCCCGAGCGCGCGCGCGATATGGTGGCGCGCATCGGCGAGCGCGAGGAGGACATCTGCGTGTGGATTCGCGCCGCCGCCGCGGACGGCCGGCTGAGGGTCGCCGATGCGCCGTTCGCGGCGCAGCAGCTGCAGGCGCTCGTCAAGGCATTCGCGTTCTGGCCGCAGGTCACGATGGGCCAGGCGCCCCTCGCGGCGGCGCAGCAGGAGCAGGTCGCGGAGGCAGCCGCCGACATGTTCCTGGCGCGCTACGCGCAGCCATCTGTCGTCGTGGCGAGCCGTGGTTAATAGCGATGCGAACCGAGAACCCCTACGAATTCCATACATTAGAAATCATGAAGCGCGCCTCAACTGCTAGAATCCGGGCCATACATTTGAAGCGGGTGAAAAGCGGGTGAAATATGGGTTTTGAGCAACTGGC
>CAUPOD010000228.1:0-5103 GCA_963512745.1 uncultured Burkholderia sp.
GAGTTTCTCGTGCAGGACGGCACGTCGCCGGCGTTCGATCTCGACGGGTGGAAGGCGGAATGGGGGGTGACCGATCCGGCCGTCACGCGCGGCGGCGTGACGCGTGCGCAGGCGACGCCGCCTGCGCGCGAAGTGACGCTGCTGCAGCGCAAGGCCGCGCCGCTCGGCAAGGGGCTCGGTAAGACGACGGGCTGGATTCACCGCGCGACACTGAAAATGAAGCACGTCGAGATGGTCGGCGGCGTCAATTACGAGTTCATCGATACGCAGGGGCTGCACGTCACGTTCGGGGAGCAGCGTCTCGACCCGACCGTGATCGAAGCCGACACGATCGTGCTGTGCACGGGCCAGGAGCCGCGCCGCGAACTGTACGACGCGTTGCGCGAGGCGGGGGTGTCCGTGCATCTGATCGGCGGCGCCGATCTCGCGGCCGAACTCGACGCAAAGCGCGCGATCGGACAAGGCGCGCGGCTGGCCGCAGGTTTGTAAAAATGTTGCGGTGTGTCAGATCGGCGAAGAATGATTCGGTTAGAAATTAGTCGGTGAAATGTAAAAATTCCGGCGGAGCAGTTCGGCTCGTCAAAATGAGCTCGATCAGGCCGCGCGGCTTGCCCTCGCGCAGCGCGGCGACGCAAGCGGGGCCGGTCTTCGGGCGATTGGGGCGGCTTGAAACTGTGCCGTGGGCGCTTGCCGCACAACTGTATCTTTACAGTTATCTTCTCGTTAACCCTGTCGTCAATCTTCGGTTTGCGCTATATTCGAGGGTTTGATTGCGTCCGTGCGAAACTGGCCCGAATTGGCCGCTCGGCGGGCGCGCACATTACAAAGTTTTCACCATGTCATCGAGCTTCGCACGGCGGGGCTCATAGAGGATTTTGCTGAAATGCAATCAGTCCCGTATTTGAGCCTGGCGATCTGGACGCCGATCGTGTTTGGCATCCTGCTCCATCGTGTCGGGTCGCATAGCCACGCACCGTTCGCGCGCTGGTTCGCCTTGTTGGGTTCCGTGGTCAGCCTGCTGCTGACCGTGCCGCTGATCGAGGGTTTCGACGCGCAGGCGCCCGGCATGCAGTTCGTCGAGAGCTATAGCTGGCTGTCGGCCTTCAACATCACATGGCGCCTCGGCATCGACGGCATATCGTTGTGGCTCGTGGTGCTGACCGCGTTCACGAACTTCGTGATCGTGCTGTCCTCGTGGAAAACGGTCACCTCGCGCGTGTCGCAGTACTACAGCGCGTTCCTGATTCTCACGGGCCTGCTGACCGGCGTGTTCAGCACGCTCGACGGGATGCTGTTCTTCATCTTCTTCGAGGCCACGCTGATCCCGTTCTACCTGCTGATCGGCACTTGGGGCCACGCGCGGCGCGCGCACGCGGCGGTGAAGTACTTCTTCATCTCGTTCGCGGGCTCGATCTTCATGCTGATGGCGATGCTGTACCTGTACGGCCTGTCGCATACGTTCGACCTGCGCGTATGGCACGAGTTGCCGCTCAGCATGACGGCGCAGATCCTGATTTTCATCGGTTTCTTCGCCGCGTTCGCGGTGAAGGTGCCGATGTGGCCCGTGCATACGTGGCTGCAGGACGTCTATACCGACGGTCCGACGGGTGCCGCGGTCATGCTCAGCATGCTGAAGATCGGCGGCTACGGCTTCGTGCGCTTCGCGCTGCCGATCGCTCCCGACGCCAGCCATCTGCTCGCGCCCGTGGTGATCGCGCTGTCGCTGTTCGCGATCGTCTATGCGAGCCTGATCGCGCTCGCGCAGACCGACATCGGCAAGCTGCTCGCGTATTCGGCCGTCGCGCACATGGGCCTCGTCACGCTCGGCCTGTTCCTGTTCAACGAGATCGGCGTATCGGGCGCGATCGTGCAGATGCTGTCGTACGGCGTCGTCTCGGGCGCGATGTTCCTGTGTGCGTCCATGCTGTACGACCGGTCCCAAACGCGCGACATGAGCGCATACGGCGGGGTCGTCAACACCATGCCGCGGTTCGCGGTGTTCGCGATGCTGTTCGTGATGGCCAACGTCGGCCTGCCGGGCACCTCGGGTTTCGTCGGCGAATTCATGGTGATCGTCGGCGCCGTGCGCTTCAATTTCTGGGTGGGCCTGATCGCCGCGACAACCCTCGTGCTCGGCGCGGCCTATACGCTCTGGTACTACAAGCGCACGGTGTTCGGCGCGGTGGCCAACCAGCGCGTCGCCAAGCTCAGCGACCTGAGCACGCGCGAGTTCGCCGTGCTCGCGCTGTTCGCCGTGATCGTGCTCGGTGTCGGCATCCGTCCGAAGCCGATCACCGACGTGATCGATCCGGCCGTCGCGCAACTGCTCGAAACGACCGAACATTCGAAGCTGCCGGCCCCCGTGGCGCCGGCTCAGACGGCCCCGGCCGCCGCCGCGCACTCGCCGGCCTGAGCCGCGCCGCGAGCTTGGCTGCCGCCGCATGAATCGAGCCCGCGCTTGCGCGGGCTTTTTTTTATCCGCATCCGTGCGATTGTGCTGCTAGTCTGATTCACAATTGCCGATCACCGCTTTTCCGCTTTCGTTCAATTCAGCCCGGAGACACGCATGGCCTACGATCCGAACAACATCTTCGCGAAAATCCTGCGCGGCGAACTGCCGTGCATCCGTCTGTTCGAAAACGACACGACGCTCGCCTTCATGGACATCATGCCCCAGTCGCCGGGGCACGTCCTGGTGCTGCCGAAGGAACCGGCCGAGACGTTCTACGACCTGTCCGAGGAAGCGGCCGCCGAGTCCATGAAAACCGCCAAGCGCGTAGCGCTCGCGCTGCGCCGCGTGCTGAATCCCGACGGGCTGTTCATCGGCCAGTTCAACGGCGCGGCGGCGGGGCAGACCGTGCCGCACGTGCATTTCCATCTGATTCCGCGCTGGGAAGGGCAGCCGCTGCAACTGCATGCACGCGAGAAGGCCGATGTGAAGGAGCTCGAAGCGCTGGCAGAACGCATCCGCGCAGTGCTTTGAGCGTGTGTCGCCCGGCGCGATGCGGGCTTGAGATGAGAAGTTGCCCGGCTGGCGCCGGGCGACCTGTACTACTTCGCGGCGCCCGAGCCGGCCGCGCCTGAGCCTGCCGCACCGGTCTGGGCCGGGGCATTGGCCGCTCCGGCTGCGTTCGCGTTTGCTTCGGCTTGCGCTTGTTCGCCGCGCGCGACGATGCCCCAGCTCGCCATGAACAGTGCCATGATGAGCGGCCCGATCACGAAACCGTTGATGCCGAACAGCGCCATGCCGCCGAAGGTCGAGATCAATACGATCCAGTCGGGCATGCGCGTGTCCTTGCCGACGAGAATCGGCCGCAGCAGATTGTCCACGAGGCCGATCACGCCCGCGCAGAATCCGACCAGGATCGCGCATTTCAAATACTCGCCCGAGAGCGCGAAATAGATGGCGGCCGGGATCCACACCAGGCCCGCGCCGACTGCCGGCAGCAGCGACAGGAACGCCATCAGCGAGCCCCACAGCAGCACACCCGGAATCCCGAGAATCCAGAAAATCAGGCCGCCCAGCGCGCCCTGAATCAGCGCCACGGCGATGTTGCCCTTGACCGTGGCGCGCACGACGGTCGTGAACTTGTTGAGCAGCAGCGTCTTGTGGGTTTCGTCGAGCGGGATCGCGCGGCGGATGCTCTGGCCGATCTGGACGCCGTCGCGCAGCAGGAAGAACACCATGTACATCATCATGGCGAAGCTGACCACGAACTGGAACATGTTCTGGCCGAGGCTGAACGCCTGAGTCGCGGCCGTCTGACTGATGGCTGCGGCGCCGTCGGCGAGCTTCTTCTGCACGCTGGCCATGTTGGTCACGCCGTAGTTCGCGAGCAGGTGACGTATGCCGCTCGGCAGCATGTCGATCGCCTGGTTGAAATGCAGCGGCAAATTGAGCGGCGTGCCCTTGAGCAGCTGATAGACGGACGCGATTTCCTGGGCCAGCGTGCCGACTATGAATACCAGCGGCAGGATCACGACGAGGAGGATCAGCGTCAGCGTCAGGAGCGCGGCCAGATTGCGTTTGCCGAGGCGGATCGAGAGCCAGCGCTGCAGCGGCTGGAACAGCAGCGCGAGAATGCTGCCCCAGAAGATCGCGCTGAAGAACGGCTGGAGGATGAAGCACAGCGCGACCGTGACCGCGATGAGCAGGAAGTGGAAAAATTTCTGATGATCGTCGTCTCGGTCCATAAAGCGCTCGGCTGAAAGAGAGTGGGCCGGCGGAGGCGCGGGTGCCCCGCGTCCTTTGCGTTATACGAAACGAAGTATGCCTGTAACCGCGCGAGTATGGCGCGGATCGCCGGGGCTGGGCGCATGAGCGCGTCATTGGCCGCCCGCAGTGAGTGGGGCGATGGGCCATGGCTGCGCCGGGTGCCTACGCGCCGTCGAGCGAGACGTCGATCAGCAGTGGATCGTGATCGGACGAGCGGTAGGCGTCGGGCGCGTAGCCTGGCGGCTCGGCGGCGGACGCGCGTGCGCGGGGTGTGCGGGCCGCGCCGGTTTGGGCGCCGCCGTCGTATTGGAGTGCGGCGGCCTCATCCGCGTTGATGTGCCAGATCGCGACCGAGCGGATGCGCAGCGCGAGCGCGGGCTGTGCCCACGCATAATCGAGATAGCCGGCGCGGCCGTCGAAAATATAGGTATACGCATGCGCGCCCCCGAAACGCTCGACCTGATTGCCGTAGCCGCGCGCCTTCAACGCGCGCGGCGGATCTTCGTGCGCATAGCTGTTGAAATCGCCGATCAACAGCCAATCGGATTCGATTCCCGTAGGATGCCGCGCCGCCCAATCCGCGAGCGCGCGGACCGACGCGGTGCGCGCGGCATTCCAGCAGCCTTGGCCGTCGTCCTGCTCGAGGTTCGGGCCGGCCGCGGCATCGCAGCGTTTCGATTTCAGATGCGCGACGGCCACCGTGAGCGGCCGTGTGCCGCCTGTGCGCCGGAAAGTCTGCGCGAGCGGCGGCCGCGACGTTCCCGCCAACGGCGTGCTGGCGGCCGCTCCGAGCGCCTGCACCTTGCGGCTGTCGTACAGCAGCGCGACCGCGATCGCGTCGGTGCCGTGGCGCGCCGTGCCGGGGCCGGCCACGCGCCAGCCAGGCC
>CAUPOD010000229.1:0-5090 GCA_963512745.1 uncultured Burkholderia sp.
TTACCCAAGCGCGGCGGCCGCGCTCGAGGGCATCGTCGCGGACGGCCAGACCTTCGCGGTCGGCGGCTTCGGCCTGTGCGGGATTCCCGAGGCGCTGATCGCGGCGCTGCGCGATTCGGGCGTGAAGGACATCACCTGCATCAGCAACAACGCGGGCGTGGACGGTTTCGGCCTCGGCCTGCTGCTCGAAACGCATCAGATCAAGAAGATGATCTCGTCGTACGTGGGCGAGAACAAGGAATTCGAGCGCCAATATCTGTCCGGCGAACTCGAACTCGAATTCACGCCGCAGGGCACGCTCGCCGAGAAGCTGCGCGCGGGCGGCGCCGGGATTCCGGCGTTCTTCACGCGCACCGGCTACGGCACGCAGATCGCGGAAGGCAAGGAAACGCGCGAATTCGACGGCGAACACTACGTGATGGAACGCTCGCTGACGGCGGACGTCGCGCTCGTCAAGGCCTGGAAGGCCGACAAGGCGGGCAACCTGATCTACCGCGGCACGGCGCGCAACTTCAACCCGATGTGCGCGACGGCGGGCAAGATCACGGTGGCCGAGGTCGAGGAAATCGTCGAGACGGGCACGTTCGATCCGGACCAGATCCATACGCCGGGCATCTTCGTGCAGCGCATCGTGCTCAATGCGCACCCGGAAAAACGCATCGAACAACGCACCGTGCGCGCCAAGGAATAAGGAGACCGACCATGGCATGGAATCGCGATGAAATGGCCGCGCGCGCGGCGCGGGAACTGCAGGACGGCTTCTACGTGAACCTCGGCATCGGCTTGCCGACGCTCGTGGCGAACCACGTGCCGGCGGGCATGGAGGTGTGGCTGCAGTCGGAGAACGGGCTGCTCGGCATCGGGCCGTTCCCGACCGAGGACGAAGTGGACGCGGATCTGATCAACGCCGGCAAGCAAACGGTGACGACGCTGCCGGGCTCGTCGATCTTCTCGTCGGCGGACTCGTTCGCGATGATCCGCGGCGGCCACATCGACCTGGCGATCCTGGGGGCGATGCAGGTCAGCAAGGACGGCGACCTCGCGAACTGGATGATCCCGGGCAAGATGATCAAGGGCATGGGCGGCGCGATGGACCTGGTGGCGGGCGTGGGCCGCGTGGTGGTGCTGATGGAGCACGTCGCGAAGGGCGACCAGCACAAGATCCTCGAAGCGTGCAACCTGCCGCTGACGGGCCTCGGCGTCGTCGATCTGATCATCACCGATCTGGGCGTGATCGAAGTCGCGCCTGCGGGCCTCAAGCTCATCGAACTCGCGCCGGGCGTTACGGCCGAGGAAATCCAGGCCAAGACCGGCGCGCCGCTCGACGTCAGCGCGGTGGTCTAACGCCTAGAGACTGGAGGGATGCCTATGTCCGCCGCACCGCGTCAGCATCGGGTTCAATGCGCCAGTCCGGCCGGGCTGCACTACCTCGCATACACCGAGTGGGGCGATCCGGCCAATCCCGAGGTATTGCTCTGCGTGCATGGACTCACGCGGTCGGGGCGCGACTTCGATCGCGTGGCGGCAGCCCTGGCCGACCGTTACCGCGTGGTGTGTCCGGACATGGCGGGCCGCGGTCGGTCGGATTGGCTCGCCAATCCGGCGCTGTACGGCATCCCGCAATACGTGGGCGACATGGTGACGCTGATCGCGCGGCTCGACGTGGAGCGCGTCGATTGGTTCGGCACCTCGATGGGCGGCTTGATCGGCATGGCGCTCGCCGGTCTGCCGAACACGCCGATCCGCAAGCTGCTCGTCAACGACGTCGGCCCGCATATCGAGATAGAGGCGCTCAACCGCATCGGCACCTATGTCGGCAACACGCCGCGTTTCGCCAGCGAGCAGGAGGGTATCGACCACCTCGCCGCGCTGGCCGAGGCGTTCGGCGCGCTGACGCCCGAGGAGTGGCGCGAAATCAACGCGCCGCTGCTGCGCCAGGACGGCGACGGCTGGGCCGTGCGCTACGACCCTGGCATCGCGGTGCCGTTCCGCAGCGCGACGCCCGAGGCCATCACGTTCGGCGAGGCCGCACTGTGGAAGGCTGTCGAGGCGTTCGACGGCTCGCTGCTGGTGGTGCGCGGCGCCGAATCCGATCTGCTGTCGCGCGATACGGTCGCGCAGATGCAGGCGCGCGGCCGGCACGTGACGAGTGTCGAGATCGAGGGTGTCGGCCACGCGCCGGCGTTCCTCGCGCCCGAACAGATCGCGATCGCGCGGCGTTTTTTCGTCGGACAAGACTAGCGAGTAGCGCGATAATGCTGGATCGAGGCGCATGCGCGATGCGTGCGCCGCCATTCTTTTCGATTCGAGTCGCGCCATGGCAGTCATCCGTCATCACGTAGGCCCCCGTCTTTCCGAAACCGCGATCCACAACGGCACCGTCTATCTGGCGGGGCAGGTTCCCGAAGACACCACGCAGGACATCCGCGGCCAGATGCGCGAAGTGCTCGGCCACATCGACCGGCTGCTCGCCGAAGCCGGCAGCGACAAGCGCCATCTCCTGTTCGTGCAGATCTATCTGCCCGATCTCGCCGACTACGCGGGCATGAACGAAGCGTGGGACGCATGGGTCGCGCCGGGCAGCGCGCCGCCGCGCGCGACGGTCGAGGCCAAACTCGCCGATCCGAGCTGGCGCGTCGAAGTCGTCGCGGTGGCCGCACAGCGCGCCTAACTTTCGCCTTTGCGCGGTTTCGTCATGCCTACTGAACCTCTTGCTCCGGGTGAGCGCGGCCAGGCACCGTTACCCATGCCGCTGCACGCGCCCGCGATCGACAGCACGCTCGACTTCGTGCGCGAGCATGCCGGCGACGTGCTGCTGCCGACCGGCCAGCCGCTCTACGAACACGCGGTCGGCACGGCCGCCATCATGGCGCGCCTCAATGCGGACAGCGCCGCGATCCAGGCGTCCGCGCTGTTTCTGTTGCCCCCGCATCTGAATCGTCCCGAAGAGCAGCTCACGGCTCGGTTCGGCGAAGAGGTCGCGGGCCTCGTGACCGACGTGCGCAAGCTGCTGCGGCTCGGCACCGTGAGCCTGCGCGCCACGCAGCAGGCCGAGGCCGCCGAGGGGCGCGAGGCGGTGGCCGAGGGCCGCGCGCAGATCGAGGCGCTGCGCAAGATGCTGCTCGCGTTCGCGCAGGACATCCGCGTCGTGCTGATCCGGCTCGCCTCGCGCCTGCAGAGCCTGCGCTACTATGCGGCCGCGAAGCGGCCGCCGCCGCCCGAAGTCGTGCGCGAGACGTTCGACATCTATGCGCCGCTCGCGAACCGCCTCGGCATCTGGCAGTTGAAGTGGGAGCTCGAGGATCTCGCGCTGCGCTTCCAGGAGCCCGACACCTACAAGCGCATTGCGAAGCTGCTCGACGAGAAGCGTGTCGAGCGCGAGAACTACGTCGCGCAGGCGATCGCGCGGCTGCGCGACGAACTGGCCGCGGCGCAGATCGACGCCGAAGTCAGCGGGCGGCCGAAGCATATCTACAGTATCTGGCGCAAGATGCGCGGCAAGCAGATCGAATTCGCCGATCTCTACGACGTGCGCGCGTTCCGCGTGATCGTGCCGGACATCCGCGATTGCTACTCCGTGCTCGGCATCGTCCACCACTTGTGGCAGCCCGTGCCCGAGGAGTTCGACGACTACATCTCGCGGCCTAAGCCGAACGGCTACAAGTCGCTGCATACGGTCGTGGTCGGCGAGGACGGCCGCGCGTTCGAGGTGCAGATCCGTACGCACGAGATGCACCGCTTCGCCGAATACGGCGTGGCCGCGCACTGGCGCTACAAGGAGGCGGGCGCGCGCGGCTACGGCGGCCAGTTCAGCGCGGGCGACAAGTACGACGAGAAGATCGCGTGGCTGCGTCAGCTGCTCGCGTGGAAGGACGACATCGCCGAAAGCGGCGCGCCCGGCCACGAGGGCGGCGGCGAGGCGGCCTGGGCGCAACTGCGCGAGGCGTCGCTCGACGACGACCATATCTACGTGCTGACGCCGCAGGCGCGCGTGATCGCGTTGCCGCACGGCGCCACGCCCGTCGATTTCGCGTATTACCTGCACAGCGAGCTCGGTCACCGCTGCCGTGGCGCGCGCGTCGACGGCGCGATGGTGCCGCTCAACACGACGCTGCAAAACGGCCACACGGTCGAGATCGTGACGATCAAGGAGGGCGGCCCGTCGCGCGATTGGCTCAACCCGCAGCTCGGTTATCTGCAAAGCGCGCGTGCGCGGCAGAAGGTGCGCGCGTGGTTCAACCTGATCGACAGCGAGGAGAACATCGCGCGCGGCCGGAGCGCGGTCGAGAAGACGTTGCAGCGCGAGGGCAAGACCGCGGTCAATCTCGAGCAGCTTGCGGCCAAGCTCGGCTTCAAGGCGCCCGAAGAGCTGTTTTCCGCGGTCGGCAAGGAAGAGTTCAGCCTGCGTCTCGTCGAGCATGCGCTGTCGGACGCACCCGAGCCGGAGCCCGAGGAAGAGACGCCCGAGCATTTCGAAAAGCGCAGCAGCGGCGCGAGCGTCGCGCACGGCGCGTCCACGGGCGTGCTCGTGGTCGGCGTCGATGCGCTGCTCACGCAGCTCGCGCGCTGCTGCCGGCCCGCGCCGCCCGATGCGATCAGCGGCTTCGTCACGCGCGGCAAGGGCATGTCGATTCACCGCAGCGATTGCCCGACGTTTCAGCGTATGGCGGCGCGCGCGCCCGAGCGCGTATTGCAGACGACGTGGTCGGCCGACGTGCTCGGCGGCCGCGGCGCGTCGGTCTATCCGGTCGATCTGCTGATCGAGGCGAGCGACCGGCAGGGGCTGCTGCGCGATATTTCGGAGGTGTTCGCGCGCGAGAAGATGAACGTGATCGGCGTGAAGTCGCAGAGCCGGCGCGCGACGGCTTATATGCAGTTCACGGTCGAGGTGTCGAATGCAGTGCAGGTGCAGCGCGCTTGCGCGCTCTTGGGGGAGGTTGGTGGGGTGGTGCGGGCTTCTAGAAAGGGGTAGGTTTTTTTTGCTGGCGCAAGGGGGGGGTGGTAAACCGTTGGCTCTGTTTGGGCGTGGGAGGCGTACACCGTCGATACGCTCGGCCAGTTCCAACGTGGGAGGACAGGGGTAGCTACTC
>CAUPOD010000230.1:0-5085 GCA_963512745.1 uncultured Burkholderia sp.
GAATGGAGCATGCGCATCGAAGGGCAATCGTAATGAGATGGCTGGGCCGGCTAGTTTACTGATTTTGGCGCGCGGCGGCCGGCGCGGCCCCGGGCGGCCTGCGGGAATCCGCGAATTGCGGCGCTGCGAATTCTGGTTTCGCCGCTTTCTGCACGGGAAAGCCGTTGGCGTTAGAATGCGCGATCCGCGTGTGCCTATGGGCGCGTTCCCACGCCCGCCCGCGGAAGATCCAAGTTGAAGGTGAGCGCGCCGCCGGCAAGGCGCGCGCTCAACCTGCGCAGCCGTCGGAGTTCGCCCAAACATGCGAGTCATCCTTGCCCAGCCCCGCGGCTTTTGTGCGGGCGTCGTACGCGCGATCGAGATCGTCGAGCGCGCGTTGCAGCACCATGGCGCCCCCGTATACGTGCGCCATGAAATCGTGCACAACCGTCACGTCGTCGACGGCTTGCGCACCCAAGGGGCGCGTTTCGTCGAAGAACTGGACGAGGTGCCGCACGACGCCGTGGCCGTGTTCAGCGCGCACGGCGTCGGCCGCACGGTCGAGCGCGAAGCCGCGCTGCGCGGCCTCGACGTGCTCGACGCCACCTGTCCGCTCGTGAGCAAGGTGCACGTGCAAGGCCGCCAGTACGTGGCCGCCGGCCGCCGCCTGATCCTGATCGGCCATGCCGGGCATCCCGAGGTGGAAGGCACGATCGGCCAGATTCCGGCCGAGGTGCTGCTCGTGCAGAACGAGGCCGAAGCCGCCGCGCTCGACCTGCCGGCCGACACGCCGCTGGCCTACATCACGCAGACCACGCTCTCGGTGGACGACACGCGCGGTATCATTGCCGCTTTGGCGCGCCGGTTCACCGACCTCGTCGGGCCCGATACGCGCGACATCTGCTATGCGACGCAAAACCGCCAAAGCGCCGTGCGCGAGCTCAGCACGCAGGTAGACGTGCTGCTCGTGGTCGGCGCGGCGAACAGTTCCAACTCGAACCGTCTGCGCGAGATCGGCGCGGAAAGCGGCATCCCCAGCTATCTGGTGGCCGACGGTTCGGAAGTGCGTCCCGAATGGGTCGCGCATGCCCAGACGGTCGGCCTGACGGCCGGCGCGTCGGCGCCCGAGACAATGGTCGAGGACGTGATCGGCGCGCTGCGCGCGCTCGGCCCCGTCGAAGTCACGGTCATGCCGGGCCAGGAAGAGAAAGTCGAATTCAAGCTGCCCGCCAAGCTCACACGAGCGATGGCGGGCGAAGTCTAAGGTTTTAGGAGGGCAGGGCCTTGTCTATTCCGCTGCTGCAGCAAATCCGCGTGGGCGCCTATATCGTCGGCAACCACCTGCGCGGCAACCGCCGCTATCCGCTCGCGCTGATGCTCGAGCCGCTGTTCCGCTGCAACCTCGCCTGCAACGGCTGCGGCAAGATCGATTATCCGGATCCGATCCTGAATCAGCGTCTGTCGATCGCCGAGTGTCTCGAAGCCGTGGACGAGTGCGGCGCCCCCGTCGTGTCGATCGCGGGCGGCGAGCCGCTGCTGCATCGCGACATGCCGGAAATCGTGCGCGCGATCGTCGAGCGCAAGCGCTTCGTCTATCTGTGCACGAACGCGCTGCTCATGGAAAAGAAGATGGACGACTACGAGCCGAGCCCGTACTTCGTCTGGTCCGTGCACCTCGACGGCGACCAGGAGATGCACGATCACTCGGTCTCGCAGGAAGGCACGTACGAGAAGGCCGTCGCGGCCATCAAGGAAGCCAAGCGCCGCGGCTTCCGCGTCAACATCAACTGCACGCTGTTCAACGATGCCCAGCCGGAGCGCGTCGCGAAGTTCTTCGATACGCTCGGGCCGATCGGCGTCGACGGCATCACGGTTTCGCCCGGCTATGCGTACGAGCGCGCGCCGGATCAGCAGCACTTCCTGAACCGCGACAAGACCAAGAACCTGTTCCGCGAGATTTTCAAGCGCGGCGACAACGGCAAGCGCTGGTCGTTCAGCCAGTCGTCGATGTTCCTCGACTTCCTGGCCGGCAACCAGAGCTACAAGTGCACGCCGTGGGGCAACCCCGCGCGCACGGTGTTCGGCTGGCAGAAGCCGTGCTATCTGATCGGCGAAGGCTACGTGAAGACCTTCAAGGAGCTGATGGAGACCACGGACTGGGACAACTACGGCGTCGGCAACTACGAGAAGTGCGCGGACTGCATGGTCCACTGCGGTTTCGAGGCGACGGCGGTCATGGACACCATCGCGCATCCGCTCAAGGCGCTGCGCGTGAGCATGAACGGCATCCGTACCGAAGGCGCGTTCGCGCCGGACATCCCGATCGACAACCAGCGGCCGGCCGAGTTCGTGTTCTCGCGGCACGTCGAGATCAAGCTCGAGGAGATTCAGCGCGCGGGCAAGACGGGGCTGCAGAAACCGTCGGGGAATCGGGCGGCTACGGCGGCCTGAAGGCCGGTTCGCGCCTGCGCCCGGGTACGCCCCGTGCAGACAAAACCTCCGGCAAGTCCGGAGGTTTTGTCGTTTACGGCAACGTAAAAGCCTCAGCGACGCAGCGAGTGCCCCGCTGCACGGTTAGCTTGCGGCGGCTCGCCGACGCGCAGGGAACGGCATCACGCGTCCAATGCCTTCTGGACGCGCCACGACAGCGGTAGCGTCAACAGCAGGATTGCCGCCAAAGCGATCAACGCGACGGGTACGCCCGCGAGGTCGCCGAGGCGCCCGAAAAGCACGGGCGACAATGCTCCGCTGCCGATAATGCCCGTGTAGAACAGCGCGAAGGCCCGATCGCGTTTGTCCTGGCCCGCCAGTTCGGGCACGGCGCCATACAGCACCGACGAAGTGCCGTTCAATGCGACACCCAGCAGCGGCATCAAGGCCATCATCATCGCGAGCGGCGAAAATACCGAGAGCATGATCAACAGCGACGTGGCCGACTCCGTGAGCCAGACGGTTTTCATCATGCCGATGCGTGCGCCGAGATAGCCGCAGAACAGCTTGCCGAACGCACCGCCGACGAACAACAGCGTCAGCGCGAGGCCGATGCCCGCCGTACCGGTGCCCTTGCTTTTCAACAGGAACGGCAGGAAGGTCAAGAACCCCATTCGCACCGCGCTATCCAGGACGCCCGTCGCGAGCAGCGCGCGCAGCCCGCTTGCGGAGCCGCGGCCGGTCGCGGCCCCGGCCGCCTTCTCACGGAGCGGCTGCGCGAGCACCTGCGCCGGGATCAGCCGCCACATCAGGCCGGCCGCCAGCAGGCCGAGCAGCCCGAGCAACGTGGCGCCGGTGCGCCAGCTCACGACCGCCAGGAGCAAACCGATCAGGCCGGGAAGCAGGGTCTTGCCGATATCCCCCGCGAAGTTGTACTGCGCCAGCGCTTCCTTTACGCCGCCATCCGCCTCGTAAGCGTCGGTGACCATGGAAGCGGCCAGCGGATGCTGCGTGCTCGCGCCCAGGCCGCCCAGCAGCAACGCGAACAGCAGCACGGCGAGCCCCCCGGCCTGCCCGGCGATCAGGTAGGCGGCGCCGGCGAGCGCCGTGCCGCCCACCAGCAAGCGTTTTCGTCCCCACCGCTGCGCGGCGCGGCTGGCCAGCAGCTGGACGCCCGCCATCATGCCGGAATAAGCGCCGCGTAAAAGCCCGACCTGCGCATAACTGATGCCGAACTGCGCCTGCCAGATCGGCAGCAGCACATAGATGGCGTCCGTCAGACCGTCATGCACGGCGTGCGCGCTGCATGCGGCCAGCAGCGAACGGCGGCGGGCGGAGGCATCGCCGGGACGCAGCGCCTCGAACGAGACCTCGCTCTTCAGTTGGCTCATCTTGTCGCGGTTTGAAAGATCAACAAGCCGCAATTTAATCAGAACGGCGGCTGCATGCACAGGCATTGCGAGCCCGCTTGCGAATCGCTCCACGACGGCCGGCAACCCCGAAACCTCAAGATCGTACCGTGCATGCGGCACAAACGCACACGATAAATTTATCTCGTTCGGTTTATATAGAATGGCTACTCATTCTTGGGGAGATCGCATCGTGCCGAGTCAAACTTGTCCGAGCTTCTATACCGCGTTCAAGCAAAACATGGAGACGCTCGGCCTGCCCGCGCCGGCTTCGCTGTTCGCCGCCCAGCAAACCGCGACGAGCACCGCGGTGGCGTTGATCGCCGCGTTCAAGACGCTGGGGCCGCGCGCCACGCTCGGCGAATTGGTCGGCGCGACGACGGGGCTCGAAGCGCTGTGCGCGGTAGCGGCGCTCAGCGCGGCGTTCTATATCGGCGCGGTGATCGGCAGCTTGATCGTCGCAGCCGATAGCGTGGGCGCGTGTGCGGCCCGACCGTCATGGCTGCATGCGGCGCGCAGCTGGGCCACGCGGAACCGGGTCACGCTGCCGGCTCCCGTTTATGCGGTGATCCGGCGCCATCCGGAAGTAGTGCAGCCGGGAGCCGGGGCGCGCCGGTATGCGTCGCACGCACGGCTCGGTATGGGTCGTGCGGCATGAAGCGGTTGATCGATAAAACCGTGCTGTTTGTCGAGACGATGGCGCTTGCGGGCGTTTGCTGGGCGATCCTTCATTACGCGGGGGTGTGGTTCTTTGCGGGGGCGGCGCTCATTGGCGTGACAGCGTTGGCCGTTCGGAATCACAAACTGACGCAGACGCTGCGGAAGCGGACCGAGGACGACCCACCATCCTAGACACTGGACCATGTCATCTCAACAGATAAATGCCGCGCGCATTTAGTCCCATTTGAATATTACTCACGATAACGCGCCTGGACGAAGAAGCTGTTTTGGCTCGAGTCTGCCGCGACGTGCAAATCGTCATCGGACCCGCGCGGCGGGCGGCATCCGCGGGCCGCATGGCCGTCGTGCTCGCCGCATAGCGCGCGCAACGCCCCCTTCCCGCCCGTTATTGCATCAACGCGATTGCCCCTCCGCCCCCGGCACGTCCGGCATCGGCGTCGGTGTCTCCGCCGAATTCTCCGCGGGCAGCGCGCCGTTTGCCGCGCTTCCGCCCGTGCCTCTAGCCGGCGCGCCCGGCGGCGTCAGCAACGGCGGTTCGTTCGGGATCGCGCTCGCAGCGCCCGCGCCGCCCGACGCCCCCGATGCC
>CAUPOD010000231.1:0-5081 GCA_963512745.1 uncultured Burkholderia sp.
TTTTGTTCTTTTTTTTTTTTATTATTTTCTTATATTTTTTTTTTTATGTGTATGGACTCGGGGGGAGGGCCGCGGCCCCCGCGCCCCCCCCCCCGAGCCCATAAAAAAACCCGCCGGGCAAGCCGCGGCGGGTTGTTCGGGGCGCCTCTCGCGAAACGCCTCCAGCGTAGCAGAAACGAACGCCTTACTCGGCAGCCGCTTCTTCCGACGCGACGCCGGCCGGCACGGTAGCCGTGGCCAGCACTTGGTTGTCGAGTTCGACGTGGGCGATCAGCGCGACGCCTTCCGGCAGCGCGACGTCCTTAGCGTGGACGCTGTGGCCCGCTTCGAGCTTCGTCAGATCGACGACCAGGAATTCCGGCAGCTTGCCCGGCAGGCATTCGATTTCCAGTTCGGTCACGACGTGCGAAATCACGGCGCTCGACAGCTTGACGGCCGGGCTGATCTCGGCGTTCACGAAGTGCAGCGGCACCTTGATGTGAACCTTCTTGTTCGGATCGACGCGTTGGAAGTCGACGTGCAGCACGAGCTGGCGGAACGGATGGTATTGCACATCGCGCAGCAGCACTTGCTGGACTTGGCCGTTCACTTCGAGTTCGAGGATCGACGAGTGGAACGATTCTTTCTTCAGGGCGTACCACAGGGCGTTGTGATCGAGTTCGATCATCTGCGGCGTTGCTTCACCACCGTACACGATGCCCGTGGTCTTACCGGCATTGCGCAGGCGGCGGCTCGCACCCGTACCTTGCAGTTGGCGCTCAAAGGCGACTACTTTCATGACTTTCTCCAATGCTGCCCGCGACCAGGCAGTTGATTCGGAGCCGCTCGGCGCGGCTCCCTTAAAGCAGCCCGGGATTCGTGAGTCCGGGCCGATATGCGAAAAGCGCAGACACGCTGCGCTCTTCCGGCATTTCATGTTTTCGCGACGCGGTACGGCTGGCGTCGCGAGTGTCGTTTCTCGTCTTACTCGCCGCTGAACAGCGACATCACCGAATCGCCGCGGCGGATACGCGCGAACGTTTCGGCGAGCAGATGCGCGCTCGTGAGCTGGCGAATCTTCGAGCAGTTGGCCGACTCCTCGCTGAGCGGGATCGTATCGGTCACGACGAGTTCGTCGAGCGCCGATGCGCTGATGCGGTCGGCCGCGCCGCCCGACAGCACCGGGTGCGTCGCGTAGGCGAACACTTGCTTCGCGCCGCGGTCCTTCAGTGCTTGGGCAGCCTTGCACAGCGTGCCGGCCGTATCGACCATGTCGTCCATGATCACGCAGTTGCGGCCTTCGACTTCACCGATGATGTTCATGACCTCGGCGACGTTGGCCTTCGGACGGCGCTTGTCGATGATCGCGAGATCGCAGCCGAGTTCCTTCGCCAATGCGCGTGCGCGCACCACGCCGCCGATGTCGGGCGAAACCACGATCAGGTTCTCGTAGTTGCGCTTGCGCAGATCGCCGAGCAGGATCGGCGACGCGTAGATGTTGTCGACGGGGATATCGAAGAAGCCCTGGATCTGGTCGGCGTGCAGATCCATCGTGATGATGCGATCGACGCCGGCGATTTCGAGCATGTTGGCCACGACCTTGGCCGAGATCGCCACGCGCGCCGAGCGCGGACGGCGGTCTTGGCGCGCGTAGCCGAAATAGGGGATCGCTGCGGTGATGCGCCCGGCCGAAGCGCGCTTGAGCGCATCGACCATGATCATCAATTCCATCAGATTGTCGTTCGTCGGCGCGCACGTGGATTGCAGCACGAAGCAATCCTTACCGCGGACGTTTTCCTGAATTTCGACTTGAATTTCGCCATCCGAGAACCGGCTGACCATGGCCTTGCCGAGCGGAATGCCGAGATCGTCGACGACTTGTTGAGCAAGCGCGGGATTTGCGTTGCCAGTAAAAACCATCAGGCCGTCATGGACGCTCATCATGCACCTGCTACTTGGGGGGCGAAAAGAACTTCAGGAATGACAGGAATTTATGGCAGGGGAGGAAGGACTCGAACCCTCGCATGCCGGAATCAAAATCCGGTGCCTTGACCAACTTGGCGACTCCCCTACACTAACCTTTGGCACTGCCGGACGTTGTAGGCCATCCGGCAACGCTAAAACTCAAGACGCGAAGGCGAACAAAGGATGTTCACCGAGGCTCGCAACCACTACGCCGCTCATATCGTCCGGCAGTTTCGAGAGCGCTGCGAGCGCTTCTGCTTCACTGCGGAACGCCGCGAACACGCTAGCGCCGGAACCCGTCATGCGCGCTGCGGCTTTCCCGTCGAACCACTCGAGTGCCCGCGCGACATCCGCGTACTTTCTTGCTACGACCGCTTGCATGTCGTTTCGGCCGAAACCATCTGGCCAATCCGTCTGCACCACCGATCCAGCTTGGCTTCCGGGCTTTGCCGCCGCGTTGCTTTGCTGTGCAAGAAAGTCCGTAATTCTGATTGGTGTTGAATCTCTTGTCAAGCACTCATCTGAAAAAATTGCGGCGGTGGGAACCTGCACGCTCGGAGTGACGACCAGAAACCAGCGAGACGGCAATTCTACATGCTCCAACGCTTCTCCGATACCCTCTGCGAACGCATTTTTTCCAAAAATAAAAAACGGCACGTCGGCGCCCAGCTTGAGCGCGAGTGCTTGCAGTTCCGCGCGCGGCAGATTCAGATCCCAGAGCCGGTTCAGCGCGAGCAGCGTGGTGGCGGCGTCGGAACTGCCGCCGCCGAGGCCCGCGCCCATCGGCAGGCGCTTCTCGATTTCGATGTCGACGCCGAGCGCGGTGCCCGTGTGCGTTTGCAGCAGGCGCGCCGCGCGCACCACGAGATCGTGGTCGGCGGGCACGCCCGGTATGTCGGTCACGCGCTCGATCCGGCCGTCGTCGCGCCGCGTGAAGTGCAGCGTGTCGCCCCAGTCGAGCAGTTGAAACACGCTTTGCAGCACGTGATAACCGTCGGGACGGCGCCCCGTGATGTGCAGGAACAGGTTCAGCTTGGCCGGAGCGAGGCAGTCGCGCAGCGCGCGGGGAGTATCGGTCATGCGGGTATCGTTGGCGTGGTGGCTTACTGGTCGAGCACGAGCTTGATCGCGAGCGGCGGCGTGTCGCGCGCGAGATCGATGCGCTTCGGACCGGCCGCGGGCGCGTCGGCATAGGCGACGTAATCGATGGTCCAGCCGTCCTGGCGGATCTGCTGAATGCGCGAGCCGTGCTGCGGATCGCGCACGGTTTCGGCGGGCGTGTCGGGCTCCGCCGCGGGCTGCAGCCAGTAGCGCAAGCCTTCGACGGGCAGCGCGAAGCCGAGCGCTTGCTGCATCAGCGTATCGACATCGGCGGCGCTGCGCGGCGCGCGGCCCGGAATGTCGAGCGTCGCGCCGTCGGACGTGGAGTGGATCACGGCGAGCGTTTGCCCGAGCGGGCTGCGCAATTCGAGCGAAACGGCCGCATTGCCTTCCTGCCACGCGAAATTGCCGTACGCATTGTGCGGCTTGCCGAGGCGGTCCTCGTACTGCACGGCGAAGCGGCCCGTCAGGCTGCGCGTGAGTGGTGCGGCGGGCGATCCC
Organism: uncultured Burkholderia sp.; assembly: GCA_963512745.1. GTDB lineage: Bacteria > Pseudomonadota > Gammaproteobacteria > Burkholderiales > Burkholderiaceae > Burkholderia. The sequence goes on from CAUPOD010000231.1 coordinate 3,547, forward strand.
GCGGCGGGCGATCCCGCAGCGGGTGCTCCCGTAGCGGTTTCGCTCGAACGCGCGGTGCCCGGTGCTTCCGTGCCGGGCGCGGGCACGTTCGGTGCGGCCGGGAAGGCGCTCGCGGGCGCTGTCGCGACGGCGCCGGACGGCGCGCCTCGAGTGCTTGGGGCGGTGGTGGTGCCCGCGTTCGGAGCGTGCGTGTTCGCGCAGCCGGCGAGCACGCCGCATGCGCTCACGACCGCCAGCATCTGTCGCAGACGCACGCCGCCGCGCGGCGCGTCATGTACACGGGACATCGGCACGCGCACCCTCACAGCTTGACCTGGAAACGCTGCAGCGTGTGCTGGAGCGTCTCGTTGTTCGGTTCGAGGCGCTGGGCGGCGCGCCAGGCGTCGCGCGCGGCGTCTTGCGAACCGGACTTCCACAGCACCTCGCCGAGGTGCGCGCCGATTTCGGCGTTCGGCTGCAGATCGTACGCGCGGCGCAGCAGCGTGGCCGCGCCGTTCAGATCGCCTTCGCGGTATTTGACCCAGCCGAGGCTGTCGATGATGTACGCGTCGTCTGGCGACAGCGTGTTCGCCTTCTCGATCAGCTTGCTCGCTTCGGGCAGCCGCTCGTTGCGGTCGGCCAGCGAATAGCCGAGCGCGTTATAGGCCTCGGGATTGTCGGGCTGCAGGCGGATCAATTCGCGCAGCTGCTGTTCCATGCATGCGTAGTCGGCGGTTTTCTCGCAGGCCATCGCGTAGTCGTAGCGCAGATCGGTGTCGCTCGGGTAGTCCTTGACCGCCTGGGCCAGGCGCTTCGTGGCTTCGGAGTAGCGCTGCGAATCGAATAGCACCGCCGCATCGGTGCGAGCGATCAGCGCGGCTTCGTGCGTATCGCTCGGATGCAGCTTGCCCAGCGCCGCGCGCGCCTCGTCTATCTTGCCCGCGTGCGACAGCAGCTCGGCGCGCGTGATTTGCGCGGCCAGGTAGCGGCGGCTGTCGGGCGCGATCTTGTCGAGCCATTGCGTGGCTTCGTCGGTCTTGCCCTGATCGAGCGCGAGCTGCGCGAGATAGAGGTAGGCCTGGCTCACGTCGGCGTCGGGGTTCTGCTGCGCGAGCTCGACGTATTGCTTGAAATAGCCCGTCGCCGCGGCCGACTGCTTCTGCTGCATCTTGATCAGCCCGAGCGCGAGCAGCGGCGTGGCGTCCTTCGGGTCGTTCCGGCGCAGCGTTTCGAACTGCTTCTGCGCGTCTTCGAGCCGGTTGTCGGCCAGATAGAGCTGCGCGAGCGCGAGATGGGCGTCGCGCGATTGCGGATGCTGCGCCACGTATTGTTCGAACACGCGGATGCCCTTGGCGCGCGCGTCCGGGCCCATTTGCGACAGCAGCAGCGCGGCCGGCAGGTAGTCGGCCTTCAGCGCCAGCGCGGCTTCGAGCGACTGCGTGGCGCCGGCCGTGTCGTCGGCAAGCACTTGCTGGCGCGCGATCGCGTAACGCGCCTCGGGGCGGTTCATATCGTTCTTCAACAGATCCTGCAGCACGGCGAGGCCGTCGGTGCGG
>CAUPOD010000232.1:0-5042 GCA_963512745.1 uncultured Burkholderia sp.
GTCGCTGCTGCTGCTGATCGTGCAGATCGCGCTGGGCGGCTGGGTCAGCACCAACTACGCGGTGCTCGCGTGTACCGATTTCCCGACCTGCAACGGCGCGTGGCTGCCGCCGATGGATTTCCGCAGCGGCTTTCAGCTGTGGCGCGCGCTCGGCATGAACGGCGCCGGCGGCGCGATCACGCAGGATGCGCTGGTCGCGATCCACTGGACCCACCGCACGTTCGCGTTCGTGGTGATCGCGTATCTGGCAACATTCGCGTGGCGCGTGCGGCGTTTCGGTTCGGTCAAACGCCCGGCCCAGCTGCTCTTGCTCGTGATCGCGCTGCAGTTCGTGACGGGCCTGACCAACATTCTTTTGCAGTGGCCGCTGCCGGTGGCAGTAGCACATAACGGCGGCGCAGCGGTCTTACTGTTGCTTGACATCGTGCTAAACTTTCGGATTCTTTCCAATAGTTCTGGACGCGCCGCGCCTGCCGTACCCTCTGCGCCGCCCGCCGCGTCCGTGCCGTGACCCCGATGGACCAAGCCCTTTCGCCCCCCCGAGGTAACCGCGCCGCCCAATACTGGGCGCTGACCAAGCCGCGCGTGACGCAACTGGCCGTGTTTTGCGCGGTCATCGGGATGTTCCTGTCCACGCCGGGCATGGTGGATTGGAAGGTCCTGCTCGGCGGCACGCTCGGCATCTGGCTGTTGGCCGGCGCCGCGTTCGCGATCAACTGCCTCGTCGAGCAGAAGGTCGACGCCATGATGCGCCGCACCGCATGGCGCCCGTCCGCGCGCGGCGAGATCACGTCGGCGCAAATCCTGCTGTTCTCCGCGGTGCTCGGCGGCGCGGGCGCGCTCACGCTGTACTACCTCACGAACGCGCTGACCATGTGGCTCACGATCGCCACGTTCGTCGGCTACGCGGTCATCTACACCTTGCTGCTGAAACCGGCCACGCCGCAGAACATCGTGATCGGCGGCGCGTCGGGCGCGATGCCGCCCGCCCTGGGCTGGGCCGCCGTGACGGGCCATGTGCCCGGCGATGCGTGGATCCTCGTGCTGATCATCTTCGTCTGGACCCCGCCGCATTTCTGGTCGCTCGCGCTGTACCGCCGCAAGGACTACGAAAACGCGGGCCTGCCGATGCTGCCCGTCACGCACGGCGAGGCGTATACGCGCCTGCACATCTTCCTCTACACGCTGATCCTGTTCGCCGTGACGCTGATGCCGTTCATCTCCGGCATGAGCGGCGTCGCGTATCTGGCGAGCGCCGTGCTGCTCGGCGCGGTGTTCATCGCCTACGCGTGGAAGATCTACCGCGACTATTCCGACGAACTCGCGCGCCGCGCGTTCCGCTTCTCGATCGTCTATCTGTCGCTGTTGTTCGTGGCGCTTCTGGCCGATCACTACCTGCGCCCCGTGCTGGGGATGTGAGGCAAGCGCATGGGCCGTTCGCGTCTGGGGTTTCACGGTAAGGCTCGCATCGTGCGCGCGCTCGGCGCGGCGCTCGTGTGCGGCGCGCTGCTCGGCGCTTGCGACCACGCGAGCACGCCCGATTTCCAGAACGTCGACATCACCGGCAGTTCCCAGTTCGCGGGCAATTTCGCGTTGCCCGACACGAGCGGCAAGGTGCGCCGGCTGTCCGATTTCAAGGACCGTGCGGTCGTGCTGATGTTCGGCTACACGCATTGCCCCGACGTGTGCCCGACCACGCTGGCCGAACTCACGCAGGCGCTCCAGCAACTGGGGCCCGATGCCGCGCGCCGCGTGCAGGTGATCTTCGTGACCGTCGATCCCGCGCGCGACACCGACGCCGTGCTGCAGCAGTACGTGACGGCCTTCAACCCCGGCTTTATCGCGCTGCGCCCGGCCAACGACGCGCAGCTCAAGCAGGTCGCCGACGATTTCCGCGTGTATTACGCGCAGGTCAAGGCCAAGACGCCCGGCGACTACACGATGGACCACACGGCCGCGAGCTTCGTGTTCGATCCGCAGGGCAAGCTGCGCTTGTTCGCGCGGGATGGTCAAGGCGTCGCGCCGTGGGTCCACGATCTCCAACTGCTGCTCGGCTGATTCGAGCCGCGGCCGCGCCTTTTCCCCTCACTGAAATATTCTCGGACGACGCGCGCCGGCGGCATGCGTCGCGGACCGCTTTGCGCGCGCGTCTAGGGTAAATACCAAGACCAGGCCGAACCGGCCGGTTCGAAGCAATTCTATTCAAGCCATTGTTTTAAATGGATTATTTTGAAAATTTCAATTTCGTCGGACGATTTTTGACCGTCTTGATTGGTATTAGTTTGGTTATATAATGGGCTCCGCTTAAGGTGGCCCATGTCGATCTTCAACCGCCCACGCAACGACCGCGAGACTTTCATGCTGACCGGCAATATCCTCACTCCCGACGGCTGGATCTACGGCACGCTCGAATTCGAGAACGGCCGCGTCACGGCCGTTTCCGGCGCACCCGCCGATCCCGCGCAAAACGACGCGCCGTATATCCTGCCCGGCTTCATCGATCTGCACGTGCACGGCGGCGGCGGCGCCGACGTCATGGAAGGGCGCGACGCGCTCGACACCATCGCGCGCACCCACGCACGCTACGGCACCACGAGCCTGCTCGCCACCACCATGACCGCGCCGCGCGACGAGCTGGTGCGCGTGGTGGGCAGCCTCGGCGATGCCGCGCGCACGCGTACGCCGGGCGGCGCGCGCGTGCTCGGCGTGCATCTCGAAGGGCCGTATATCAATCCCGGCAAGCTCGGCGCGCAGCCCGACGCGGCAGCGCCGGCCGTGCTCGACGAAGTGCTCCACTATCTGGCGATCGCGCCGATCCGCGTGGTCACGCTGGCGCCCGAGATCGCCGGCCACATCGAGATCATTTCCGAAATGGCCGCGCGCGGCGTGCGCGTGCAGCTCGGCCATTCGCTCGCGACCTACGACGAGGCCGTGTCCGCGCTCCAGCACGGCGCGTGCGGCTTCACGCACCTGTTCAATGCGATGACGCCGCTCCATCACCGCAATCCCGGCGTGGTCGGCGCGGCGCTCGCGCATGCGGAGTACGCCGAGATCATCCCCGACCTGCTGCACGTGCATCCGGGCGCGATCCGCGCCGCATTGCGCGCGATTCCGCATCTCTACGTGGTCACCGACGGCACGGCCGCGACGGGCATGCCCGACGGCGAATACCGGCTCGGCAGCCAGCACGTGACCAAGTGCCTCGGCGGCGTGCGGCTGGCCGACGGCACGCTGGCCGGCAGCACGCTGACGATGGATCAGGCGCTGCGCAATCTCGTCTTGCTCGGGCTGCCGCTCGCCGACGTTTCGAACCGCATGTCGCGTTATCCGGCCGATTACCTCGGCATTCCCGACCGCGGTCGCATCGAGCGCGGCGCGTGGGCCGACCTGGTCGTGTTCGACCGCGAACTGAATTTGACCGACGTTTTCGTCGAGGGAGAAGCGCTTGTCGAACATGCTTAAGGAGGCGCGCGAAGCCGCGCGCGTGGTGGCCGATCAACTCGCCGATACGCACCGCGTCGAGGCGCTCGCGCAGCGCTGCGCGAGCCATGCGCCGAAGTTCGCGCTGACGGTCGCGCGCGGCAGCTCCGATCACGCGGCCAGCTATTTCGCGACGCTCGCGATGACGCGCCTCGGCCTGCCCGTCGCGTCGCTGCCGATGTCGGTCGTGACGCTGCAGCGCGCGCCGCTGCGCGTCGAGGGCCAGCTCGCGCTCGCGTTCTCGCAATCGGGCCGCAGTCCCGATCTCGTCAACACGATGGCCGCGCTGCGCGCCAGCGGCGCGCTCACGGTGGCGGCCGTCAACGTCGCGGGTTCGCCGCTCGCCGACGCGTGCGAATACGTGCTGCCGCTCGAAGCGGGGCCCGAGCTGTCGGTCGCGGCCACCAAGAGTTATATCGCGATGCTGTCGCTCGCCGCGCAGCTGGTCGCGTTCTGGCAGCGCGATCCCGAGCTGCTCGGCGCGCTCGGCCGCTTGCCCGAAGCGCTCGAACGCGCCGCCGCGCTCGACTGGCAGCTCGCGGTCACGGCACTCGCCGACGTGGACCGCATGATCGTGATCGGCCGCGGCCTCGGCCTCGCGATCGCCGAGGAGGCCGCGCTCAAGCTCAAGGAAACCTCGGGCATCCAGGCCGAGGCGTATTCGAGCGCCGAGGTCCGGCACGGCCCGATGGAGCTCATCGACAGCGGCTACCCGCTGCTCGTGTTTGCGCTGCCCGGGCCGGAGCAGCAGGATCTGCTGCAGTTCGCGCAGGACATGCGCGCGCGCGGCGCGCACGTGCTCGTCGCGGCGCCGCCCGGCACGCCGCACGCGAATCTGCCGTTGATCGGCGCCTTGCACCCGGCGCTCGACCCGATCGCCGCGATCGTTTCGTTTTACGTGATGGCGGCCCATTTGGCCGCCGCGCGCGGGCGCGATCCCGACGCGCCGCTGCACCTCAAAAAAGTCACCGAAACACACTGACCCCCGAGATACCGATGACGACCTTGCCCCCGTTGCACTCCGCGTCTCAAGCAATTTTCGAGATACTTGCTCCGCTGAGCGGGCGAGTCGTTCCGTTGGCCGAGGTGCCCGATCCCGTATTTTCGGGCGGCCTGTTCGGCGACGGCATCGGCATCGATCCGGTCGAAGGGCGCCTGGTTGCGCCGTGCGCGGGCGTGATCACGCATATCGCGCGCACGGGCCACGCGGTCACGTTGTTGACGCAGCAAGGCGCCGAGGTGCTGCTGCATATCGGCATCGATACCGTCGATTTGCACGGCGACGGGTTCCGCGCCAAGGTCGAGCAGGGCGCGCGCGTGTCGGCCGGCGATCTGCTCGTCGAATTCGATCTCGATGCCGTTGCGTGCGCCGCGCGCAGCCTGGTGTCGGTCGTCGCGATCGCGAACGCCGAGGCGTTCGAGGTCGTGAAGCGCGCGTCGGGCCGCGTCGAAGCGGGGCGCTCGAAACTGTTGATCCTGCGCGCGCAAGGGCCGGCGGGCGAAGCCGCGGCGCTCGCGGCCGCGAACCTGCTCGGCTGCGCGGCAGCCGGCAACGTGGACCC
>CAUPOD010000233.1:0-5012 GCA_963512745.1 uncultured Burkholderia sp.
TGACCGGTCCGGAGCTGAAGCTGCACCAGTGCGGCCTGCCGAAGAAGATGGCGCTCGAACTGTTCAAGCCGTTCATCTTCAACAAGTTGGAGACGATGGGCGTCGCGACCACGATCAAGGCCGCGAAGAAGGAAGTCGAGAACCAGACGCCGGTGGTGTGGGACATCCTCGAAGAGGTGATCCGCGAGCATCCGGTCATGCTGAACCGTGCGCCGACGCTGCACCGACTCGGTATCCAGGCTTTCGAGCCGGTGCTGATCGAAGGTAAGGCGATTCAGCTGCACCCGCTCGTCTGCGCGGCGTTCAACGCCGACTTCGACGGTGACCAGATGGCCGTGCACGTGCCGCTGTCGCTCGAAGCGCAGATGGAAGCGCGTACGCTGATGCTGGCGTCGAACAACGTCCTGTTCCCGGCCAACGGCGATCCGTCGATCGTGCCGTCGCAGGATATCGTGCTCGGCCTGTACTACGCGACCCGCGAAGCCGTCAACGCGAAGGGCGAAGGCATGACCTTCACCGGCGTGTCGGAAGTGCTGCGCGCGTACGAGAACAAGGAGGTCGAGCTGGCCTCGCGCGTCAACGTGCGGATCACCGAAATGGTCCATAACGAAGACAAGTCGGAAGGCGCGCCGGCATTCGTGCCGAAGATCACGCTGTACGCGACCACGGTCGGCCGCGCGATCCTCTCGGAAATCCTGCCGCCGGGCCTGCCGTTCTCGGTGCTGAACAAGCCGCTGAAGAAGAAGGAAATTTCGCGCTTGATCAACACTGCGTTCCGCAAGTGCGGTCTGCGTGCGACCGTCGTGTTCGCCGATCAGCTGATGCAGTCGGGCTTCCGTCTCGCGACGCGCGCCGGCATCTCGATCTGCGTGGACGACATGCTCGTGCCGCCGCAGAAGGAAACGATCGTCGGCGACGCCGCGAAGAAGGTCAAGGAATACGACCGCCAGTACATGTCGGGTCTCGTGACCGCGCAAGAACGCTACAACAACGTGGTCGACATTTGGTCGGCAACGTCGGAAGCGGTCGGCAAGGCCATGATGGAGCAGCTCTCGACCGAGCCGGTCGTCGATCGCGACGGCAAGGAAACGCGTCAAGAGTCGTTCAACTCGATCTACATGATGGCCGACTCGGGTGCCCGGGGTTCCGCGGTGCAGATTCGTCAGCTGGCCGGTATGCGTGGCCTGATGGCGAAGCCGGACGGCTCGATTATCGAGACGCCGATTACGGCGAACTTCCGCGAAGGCCTGAACGTGTTGCAGTACTTCATCTCGACCCACGGTGCACGTAAGGGTCTGGCTGATACGGCACTGAAGACGGCAAACTCGGGTTACCTGACGCGTCGTCTCGTCGACGTGACGCAGGATCTCGTGGTGGTCGAAGACGATTGCGGCACCTCCAACGGCGTGGCCATGAAGGCCCTCGTCGAAGGCGGTGAAGTGGTCGAAGCGCTGCGCGACCGTATCCTCGGCCGCGTCGCGGTCGCGGACGTCGTCAATCCGGAAACGCAAGAGACCCTGTACGAATCGGGCACGCTGCTCGACGAAGACGCGGTCGAAGAAATCGAGCGTCTCGGCATCGACGAAGTGCGCGTGCGCACGCCGCTGACCTGCGAAACGCGCTACGGCCTGTGCGCGGCCTGTTATGGCCGCGACCTGGGCCGCGGCTCGCTCGTCAACGTCGGCGAAGCAGTGGGCGTGATCGCTGCTCAGTCGATCGGCGAACCGGGCACGCAGCTGACCATGCGTACGTTCCACATCGGTGGCGCGGCATCGCGTGCGGCAGTGGCTTCCTCGGTCGAAGCGAAGAGCAACGGTACGGTGCGCTTCACGGCGACGATGCGTTACGTCACGAATGCGAAGGGCGAGCAGATCGTCATCTCGCGTTCGGGCGAGGCGATCATCACCGACGATGTGGGCCGCGAGCGCGAACGTCACAAGGTGCCGTACGGCGCGACGCTGCTGCAACTCGACGGCGCCGCGATCAAGGCCGGCACGCAACTGGCCACGTGGGATCCGCTGACGCGCCCGATCATCACCGAGTACAGCGGTACGGTGAAGTTCGAGAACGTCGAGGAAGGCGTGACCGTCGCGAAGCAGATCGACGACGTGACGGGGCTTTCGACGCTCGTTGCGATCGACGCGAAGCGCCGCGGTTCGCAAGCGACGAAGAGCGTGCGTCCGCAGGTCAAGCTGCTCGACGCGAACGACGACGAAGTCAAGATCCCCGGTACCGAGCACTCGGTGCAGATCGGCTTCCAAGTCGGCGCGCTGATCACGGTGAAGGACGGCCAGCAGGTGCAAGTCGGTGAAGTGCTCGCACGTATCCCGACCGAATCGCAGAAGACCCGCGACATTACCGGTGGTCTGCCGCGAGTGGCCGAGCTGTTCGAAGCACGTTCGCCGAAGGACGCAGGTATCCTCGCGGAAGTGACGGGTACGGTGTCGTTCGGTAAGGACACGAAGGGCAAGCAGCGTCTCGTGATCACGGACCTCGAAGGCAATCAGCACGAGTTCCTGATCGCGAAGGAAAAGCAGGTGTTGGTCCACGATGGTCAGGTCGTCAACAAGGGCGAAATGATCGTGGACGGCCCGGCCGATCCGCACGACATCCTGCGTCTGCAGGGTATCGAGGCGCTGTCGCGCTACATCGTCGACGAAGTGCAGGACGTGTACCGTCTGCAGGGCGTGAAGATCAACGACAAGCACATCGAAGTGATCGTGCGTCAGATGCTGCGCCGCGTGCAGATCACCGACAACGGCGATACGCGCTTCATCCCGGGTGAACAAGTCGAACGTTCGGACATGCTGGACGAAAACGACAAGATGAACGCGGAAGACAAGCGTCCGGCGACGTACGAGAACGTGCTGCTCGGTATCACGAAGGCATCGCTCTCGACCGACTCGTTCATCTCGGCGGCATCGTTCCAGGAAACGACGCGCGTGCTGACCGAAGCGGCCATCATGGGCAAGCGCGACGATCTGCGCGGTCTGAAGGAAAACGTGATCGTCGGCCGTCTGATCCCGGCCGGTACGGGTCTCGCGTTCCACAAGGCACGCAAGAACAAGGAAGTCGCCGATCGCGAGCGTTTCGACCAGATCGCCGCGGAAGAGGCTTTCGAGTTCGGTATCCCGGAGTCTGCAGCGCCCGACGTGACCGACGTAACCGATGTGACGGAAATCGTCATTCAACCGCCGCATCCGGCCGAATAAGCCCGATGTGGGACCGCGGCGGCGCGAGCCGTCCGGTTTTACGGTTGCATGCTCGATCGAACCGCCCAGCGTTTGCTGGGCGGTTTTTTTTTGTGCCCGCGATTCGTGTATTTCCCTCTGCCGATCGGCCAGCGTTCCCTCACGATGCGGCCGGGTTGGTAGAATTCAGTCCTGTGGGATTTGCCTATCTCGGCACTCCTGTCAGCCCCTCTTTTAGCCGTCCCGTCTCGATCCATGTCCCGTTCCCTAGAAATTCTCAACGAAGTCTTCGGCTATCCCGCGTTTCGCGGCCAACAGCACGAGATCGTCGAGCATGTCGCGGCGGGCGGCGATTCGCTCGTGCTGATGCCGACGGGCGGCGGCAAGTCGCTGTGCTATCAGATTCCCGCGCTCGTGCGCGGCGAGGCGGGGCACGGCGTGGGCATCGTGGTTTCGCCGCTGATCGCGCTGATGCAGAACCAGGTCGCGGCGCTGCACGAGGTCGGCGTGCGCGCGGCCTATCTGAATTCGACGCTGTCCGGCGCCGAGGCCGCGGCCACCGAGCGCGCGTTGCGCAACGGCGAGCTCGATCTGCTGTATGTCGCGCCCGAGCGGCTCATGACGCCGCGTTTTCTCGATCTGCTCGAACAGTCGCGCGTCAGCCTGTTCGCGATCGACGAAGCGCACTGCGTGTCGCAATGGGGGCACGATTTCCGGCCCGAATACATTCAGTTGTCGGTGTTGCACGAGCGTTTCCCGAACGTGCCGCGCATCGCGCTCACGGCAACGGCAGACGCGCAGACGCGCGAGGAAATCGTCCAGCGTCTCGCGCTCGACGACGCGCGCATTTTCGTGTCGAGCTTCGATCGTCCGAACATCCGCTACCGCATTGCCGAGAAGGACAACGCGCGCGCGCAGCTGCTCGATTTCATCCGTGCCGAGCATACGAACGCGGACGGCACCACGGACGCGGGCGTGATCTATTGCCTGTCGCGCCGCAAGGTCGAGGAAACGGCGGAATGGCTGCAGACGCAGGGCGTCAACGCGCTGCCGTATCACGCGGGCATGGCAGCGGAGGTGCGCCAAGCGAATCAGGAGCGCTTCCTGCGCGAGGACGGCATCGTCATGTGCGCGACCATCGCATTCGGCATGGGGATCGATAAACCCGACGTGCGTTTCGTCGGCCACCTGGATTTGCCGAAGAGCCTCGAAGGCTACTATCAGGAAACCGGCCGCGCGGGCCGCGATGGCCTGCCCGCGAACGCATGGATGGCCTACGGCCTCGGCGACGTCGTGCAGCAGCGCAAGATGATCGACGAATCGGATGCGGACGACATGCACAAGCGCATCCAGACCAGCAAGCTCGACGCGTTGCTCGGCCTGTGCGAAACCGCCTCGTGCCGGCGCGTGCGCCTGCTCAATTACTTCGGCGAAGCGAGTAAGCCGTGCGGCAACTGCGATGTTTGCATCGAGCCGCCCGTGACCTGGGATGCCACGCGCGAGGCGCAGATGGCGCTGTCCTGCGCGTTCCGCGCGCAGCGCGCGAGCGGCTTCAACTTCGGCGCAAGCCACCTGATCGAAATCCTGCGCGGCAGCCGTAACGAAAAGGTGCTGCAGCGGGGCCATGAAAATCTGAGCACGTTCGGCATCGGCGCGGCGCTGTCCGAGCCCGAATGGCGCGCGATCTTCCGCCAACTGGTGGCGTTCGGCTATTTGGCCGTCGATCACGGTGGGTTCGGCGCGCTCGTGCTGACCGAGGCGAGCAAGCCCGTGCTCAAGGGCGAGCAGCAGGTCACGCTGCGCCGCTATGTGAAGCCTCCG
>CAUPOD010000234.1:0-4969 GCA_963512745.1 uncultured Burkholderia sp.
CGGCATGGCCGCGCTGTGCGACGTGTTCGTGCAAAGCGCGTGGGCGCGCCGCGGCAGCCGCGCGCAAGACTAACCCACCTGACCCGCGCCTATCCCGCGCGGGGCTCACCGCTTGCCCCGCTTGCGGCGGCAAGTTACAGCGGCAATTCCGACGACTGCTTGACGACCTGCGCCGGCACGTCGGTCTTCACGCTCTGCACCCCTTTCACGCGGCTCAGGTGCGTGACCTGGAAATTCCGGTATTCCTCGATGTCGGCGGCAACGACGCGCAACATCGCGTCGCAATCGCCGAGCATCAGGTAACACTCGATCACCTGCGGTAGCTTCAACACTTCGGCCACGAAGTGATCCGTGGTGCGCGCATCCTGGCCGGTCAGCCAGACGCGCGCGAAGAACGACAAGCCCACCCCCACCAGCTTCGGATTCAGCACGGCCACGTAGCGGTCGATCACCCCCGCCTCCTCGAGCAGACGCACGCGCCGCAGACACGGCGACGGCGACAGCCCGACCTCGCGCGCGAGGTCCGTATTCTGGATGCGCCCGTCGCGCTGCAGTACACGCAGGATCCGTCGATCCATTTCATCGAGCTTCATTGGCACACCATTCCACGAATATTTTATTTGATGGATTTCAATGCCAATTTACTTTATCACGATGAGATATACGCAATCAAATTTCAGCCAAAAAAGCATAAAATTCCACGTGTTTAAGAATTTTTAGCAGTATCGCTGTCACGCGGCTGTGAAGGAACGAATATGAGCATCGAACAAACCTATACGGAACTGGCTCGCGCGCCGCGCGCGGAGCCGTCCGAATTCCGCCGCGGCCTCGTCAGCAGCATGCCCGTGCTGGCCGGGCTGATTCCGCTCGCGCTGCTGCTCGGCGCGCAAGCGTCGCAAAAGGGCTTGAGCACGCTCGAAGTGCCGCTCATGACGGGCCTCAATTTCGCGGGCGGGTCCGAGTTCACGGCCATCGGCCTGTGGACGTCGCCGCCGCACATTCTGCTGATCGTTGCGATCACGTTCCTCGTCAATAGCCGCCACCTGCTGATGGGCGCGGCGCTCACGCCGTTCCTGCAGCATCTGCCGAAGCGCCGCGTGCTGCCCGCACTGTTCTTCATGTGCGACGAGAGCTGGGCGATGGGCATCGCGCATGCGCGCGAGCGCGCGGCGCGCGGCGAACGCCCCGCCTTCAGCATGCCGTACTACTTCGGCTGCGCGCTCACGCTGTACGTGACCTGGCTCGTCTTCACGATGCTCGGCGCGGTGGTCGGCCCGGCGCTCGGCGACGTCAAGCTCTACGGTTTCGATATGGCGTTTCCGGCCGTGTTTCTGGTGCTGCTGCGCGGCATGTGGAAAGGCTGGCGCGCGGCGCGGCCGTGGCTCGCGAGCCTGGTCGCGGCCTGCGCGACCTATCTGCTGGTACCGGGCGCGTGGTACGTGGCGGCCGGCGCGTTGTGCGGGCTCGCGACCGCTTATCTCTGCGCGGGCAAGCAGGCATGATCCAGTTCGGTACCGTACTCACCATCGTCGGGATGGCGCTGGCCACGTATTTGACGCGCGTCGGCGGGTTCCTGCTGCTGCGCAACCGCACGTTGAGCCCGCGCGCGATGGCCGTCATGGAAGCGGCGCCCGGTTGCGTGCTGATCGCCGTGATCGCGCCGAGCTTCGTCGCGCGCGATCCGGCCGACCTGATCGCGCTCGCGATCACGCTCGCGGCGGCCACACGCTGCTCGATGCTGGCGACCATCGTGATCGGCATCGCGTCGGCGGGCATCCTGCGCCACGTGCTCGGATAACGGCGCGGGGCCGAGGACCGCCGCGCGGCCCCCGCTCAGAAACGTTCGATCATCCCGAACTGCACGCCGCGCACCGGCGCGCCGGGCGTGCTCGCGGGCAAGCCCGTCACGCTCGAGCCGCGCAGCGTGAACGCGGCGTCCGCGCGATTGCGCAGCCACGCGCCGCTCGCGTAGAACATGAGCCGCTTCGACACGTCGTATTCGCACGCGACGCTGAACTGATCGGCGTCGTTGTCGCGGCCCGAGCGGTCGCGCGCGAACGCGTAGCCGAGCGACGCGCGGAACTGCGGCGCGAACGCATAGCGCAGCGAGACGGACACGCCGTCGTTGTGATACCGCGCGCTGCGGCTGTCGCCGTTGAAGAACGCGACGAAGCCCGTCGCGCGGCCCAGCGTATAGGACGCGCCGCCCATGTTCGCGCGCAACGCGCCCGCGCCGTGCGTCTGCTGATGCGCATACGAGAGGCGCAGCGGGCCGTAGTGGTACGCGACGGTCTCGTAGTTGCCGGCCAGGCCGTTGCTGCCGTCGTCGGCGGCGCTGCGCAGCGCGAGCATCACGGTGCCGCTCAGCCCCATCAACGTCGGCGACAGGTACGTGACGGCATTGCTCACGTACGGCGTGATCTTCGACAGATTGTTGAGCCCCGACGCGATGGTACCCGCACCGAATGCGTCGAGCTGCCCCTTGAACGGGATGTAGAGCGGCGAATACTGGCGCCCGAAACGCGCCTCGCCCCACGGGCCGCCCGCGCCGATCCACGCCTGGCGGCCGAACAGCGTGCCGGACGTGGACAGCGCGCCGTCGCTCGCGCTGAAGCCGCTTTCGAGATCGAACAGGATGCGCGTGCCGCCGCCGATCGGCTCGGCCCCGCGCAGCCCGATGCGCGAGCCGCGGTAGGCGCCCGAATCGAGGCGCGGCGTCCAGCCGTTGCCGGGATTCGTGACCTCGATGCTGCTGTCGAGCACGCCGTACAACCCGACCGTCCCCTGCGCCGCGAACGCGCCGGACGCCTGCGTCAGCGAGGCGAGCGCCGCGAACGAGGCCAGCGACGCGGACAGCGGCGGACGCAGCGGCATACGCAGCAACGTGCGCCGCGCGCTTGCCGCGAAAACGCGCGGCTTACGGGGCTGCCGCCGCGGGTCGGGCCGCTGGTCCGTCCACTTGCCCAGCCGCGGCTGCGCGCCGCGCCGGCGGTTACCGCTGAACATCGGGCAACGCATAGGCAATCACGTAATCGCCGGACTTCGTGCCGAACGAGCCATGGCCGCCCGCCGCGATCACCACGTACTGCTTGCCGTCGGCCATATAGGTCATCGGCGTGGCCTGGCCGCCCGCGGGCAGGCGTGCCTCCCACAGCTGCGTGCCGGTATCGGTGTCGAACGCGCGCAGGTAGTTGTCGGCAGTCGCGGCGACGAAGAACAGATGGCCGCCCGTGACGAGCGGGCCGCCGAGCATCGGCATGCCGAGCTTGAACGGCAGCGGCAGCGGCGCGCTGTCGCGCACGGTGCCGATGCGCTTCTTCCAGACGATCTGGTTGGTCTTCAGATCGACGGCCGAGACATAGCCCCAGCCCGGCTGCTTGCACGGCAGGCCGAGCGGCGACAGGAACGGATGCAGGCGCACGGCGAACGGCACGCCGTATTGCGGCTGCAGCCCGCTCTCGCTGCCCGTGCCGCCCTTGCCGTCCGCGGGCGGTTCGATCGGATTGCCGGGGCCGCGCGGCACCAGCTGCGAGACGAACGGCAGCGCGATCGGATTGGCGATCGCGATCTGACGGTCGGTATCGACGCCGAGGCCGCCCCATTCGAACATGCCGAGGTTGCCCGGGAACACGAGCGTGCCCTGCTCCGACGGCGGCGTGAACGTGCCTTCGTAGCGCAGGCGATGGAACATCACGCGGCACACGAGCTGGTCGAACATCGTCGCGCCCCACATGTCCGCGCCCGTCAGGTTCTTGCTCGGGCGGAACGTGAGATCCGAGAACGGCTGCGTCGGCGAGACGTGGTCGCCCGCGGCGGCGCCCTGCGGCACGGGGCGCTCGGGCGCGGGCACGACGAGCTTGCCGGTGCGGCGGTCGAGCACGAAGATGTTGCCCGTCTTGGCCGGCGCGTAGACGACGGGGACCTTCTGGCCGTCCTTGTCCGTGATGTCGGCGAGCGTGGGCTGCGCGGGCAGGTCCATGTCCCAGAGGTCGTGATGGACCGTCTGGTAGAACCACGCGAGCTTGCCCGTGTCGGCGTGCAGCGCGAGCAGGCCGCTCGCGTAGCGCTCTTGCTCGGGCGTGCGGTTGCCGCCCCAGATGTCGGGCGTCGTCACGCCCATCGGCAGATAGACGATGCCGAGCTTCGGATCGTATGCGGCCGGCGCCCACGAGTTCGGCGAATTGAACGTGTAGTGCTGCCCTTCGCCCGGGATCGCATTCGGATCTTTCGCGCCCGGGTCGAACGCCCACAGCAGCTTGCCCGTATCGACGTCGAAGCCGCGGACCACGCCCGACGGCTCGCGCGTCGAATAGTTGTCGGTCACGGCGCCCGCGATCACGATCGCCTTATCGGTCACGACCGGCGGCGACGTCGGCTCGTAGCCGCCCGGCGTCTGGACCGGCTGCGCGTGCTGGAGATCGAGTTCGCCGTGGTTGCCGAAGCCGGGGCAGCGCTCGCCCGTGGCGGCGTCGAGCTCGAACAGGCGGCCGTCGTTGACGGGCAGGATCACGCGCCGTGCTCAGACCGCTTGCGATGCCGCGGTCTTCACGCCGGTCGCCGCTGCTGCCGCGGCCGCCGCCGTCTCGTGGTACGAGACGCCGCGGCACGTCACGTGCTGGAACGTCGGATCGGTCTTGAGGCCCGGATCGAAGGTCCAGCGGCGCTTGCCGGTCGCGGCGTCGAGCGCGAACAGGATCTGGTGCGGCGAGCACAGGTAGAGCATGTCGCCGACCTTGATCGGCGTGACTTCGTCGGTGAGTTCGCCGGGGTCGGTCTCGCGTTTCTTGTCGCCCGTGCGGAACGTCCACGCGACTTGCAGATCGCGCACGTTGTGCCCGTCGATCTGGCGCAGCGGCGAATAGCGCGTGCCCGCCTGGGTGCGGCCGTATGCGGGCCAGTCGCCGTCGGCGACGCCCTGTGCGGCGATGTCGCTCGGCGCGGCAGGCGATGCGGCGGCGGCGGACGCGCC
>CAUPOD010000235.1:0-4959 GCA_963512745.1 uncultured Burkholderia sp.
CGCGGACCGCCGCCGGGGCGTGCGCCGCCGACGTCGAGTTGAATCGTCGAAATCGCGCGTTTATAAATGCCTTGCAGGCCGACCGGCGTGCGCAACATCACCAGATACTGGTCGAACGATTCAATGCAGCCCGTGAGGCGGATGCCGTTGACGAGATAGATTTCGACGCGCTTGCGTTCCTTGCGCGCCGCATTGATGAAGTCATTCTGCGGGTGAGAATCTGCGGGATTGGCCATCGAGATGCGGCGTATGCCGTCGTCAGATAAAGAATTGCGCGCGCCGCCGGCCCGTCGGGCACGAGACGCGAACCGGAATTCTACCTCGTTCGCACCGGCCGCGCGCAGTTTGCGTGCGGACTGGACCAAGGGCTCCATGCGTCCGCATTTCCCCACACTATAGATGGTTCTGGCTCGGCCGTGCGAATCGCGGACGCGAAGGTGCCGGAATACGGCGTTTCGAACGTCGGTTTGGATCGCCGCAATCGGCCGGGGCGTTGCGAGTCAGGCGCCGCGAGGTCTGCCGAAACCGGCCTGAATCGCGGTGGCGCGAGCGGAGATTTTTCGAGACTAGCGCCTCGACGAGCCTTTTGGGGGTGATGGAATATCGGTTCGTTTGCGCGTGGTGAACTTGAGCCGGGCCCGCATAACGGCGGCGCACCAAGGACGAGTTCCAGACATGCCGATAAGCAATCCGAATAAAAAAGGCATCTGGGCCGTTTTCGCGATTTAAAGCTTTACTCGCTCGATGGCCGCATATTACATTTTCCAAACAACAACACTTGAAGATTATTCGGCCATCGTTCGTCGTTTCAATAAATCAGGATAACTGAATAATTGGCGGGAAATTCCTCACGAGGGAAGTGCTGGCCGAGCGGGCGCCTTCGCGGATCCGGCGGCGCAGCTCGGCTCAAGGATCCACCGTGAAATCGCTTGTCCGCGAAATCGTAGTTCTTCATGAGGAGAGACATTGCTATGCAATCCAAATTCGTGATCGCCCGGTTCGGCGCATCCAGGTTAGGCCATGCACGCGCGCTGGCCGGCATCGTGAGCGTTGGCGTGCTGCTGCCGCTTGCCGCGTGCGGAGGTGAAGACTCGGTGCCGACGGCCAGTGCCGTTCGCGCGGCCGAGCGCCCGCCAGCTGAGCGCGATGGCGCCGCCGCGCAGTCTGCCGATGCCGGCACCGCTCATACGCCGCCGGTCGATCAACTAATCGTGCGGTTGAAACCGGCCGCGCAGGTCACGACGCCGGGTACCGCCGCCCACGCGATGCGGGCTGCCAACGCAGCCGCGCGCATCGACGGCGTCATCGAGCGCGCCAGCGCACAGTGGGACGCAGTGGCCGCGCTTGTCACCGCCAATGACGGCAATGGCAGTACGCGCGTCCATGCGGCAAAAGCGGCTCAACCGTCGTCGCCATTCGCGCCGCAGCCGGTTGCGCAAGTGCTGCGCCCGACAGGTGAGGACGCGCTAGTACTCCAGCTGCAAAAGAGTCTGAGTGCCGCGGATGCGACGCGCCTCGCGCAGATGTTCGCGGCCGATCCGGAGGTCGCCTACGCTGAGCCCGATTTGCGCATGCAGCTGTTTCGGGAACCGGACGACACCAACTACGGCCTGCAATGGAATCTGAGCGACGGCAAGGTCGGCGCCAATGTGCAGCCGGCGTGGGACGTGACGCAGGGATCGCCGTCGATCGTCGTGGCCGTGGTCGATACGGGCTACCTCCCGCATCCCGACCTGCAAGCCAATCTGGTCCCCGGTTACAACTTCGTATCCGACGCCAGGTTCAGCAATGGCCGTGGACGCGGTCCCGACGCGACCGATCCCGGCGATTGGGTCACCGGGGCGGAATTGAACGACCCGAACAGCCCGTTCTACGATTGCCTGGATAAATCGGTGTCGAGCAGTTGGCACGGTACCAAGGTCGCGGGCATCCTCAGCGCCGTCACGAACAACGATATCGGCATCGCGGGCGTTGGTTGGAAGACCAAGATTCAGCCCGTGCGCACCATGGGC
Source organism: uncultured Burkholderia sp. (assembly GCA_963512745.1). Classification (GTDB taxonomy): domain Bacteria; phylum Pseudomonadota; class Gammaproteobacteria; order Burkholderiales; family Burkholderiaceae; genus Burkholderia. The sequence continues at coordinate 2,013 of CAUPOD010000235.1, forward strand.
AAATGCGGCGGCACGTTGAGCGATATCACGGACGGCATGCGCTGGGCCGCGGGGCTCCCGGTGCAGGGCGTACCGGCGAACCAGACGCCCGCGAAGATCATCAACCTCAGCCTCGGTGCGTCGGGTGCTTGCAGCATTTCTTATCAGGCCGCAGTCGATGCGGTGCTCGCGCGCGGCGTGGCGGTGATCGCCGCGACCGGCAACGCATCGAAGGCGGAACTCACGCAGCCGGCAAATTGCCGCGGCGTAATCTCGGTCGGTGCGACCAACAAATCCGGGCAGCGTACGAACATCAGCAACTATGGCCCGGGGACGACACTGAGCGCGCCGGGCGAGCAGATTCTGACGCTCTCGAACACCGGCAAAACGACGCCCGATCTCGATACGTATGAGCTGGTATTCGGCACGAGTTTCGCGGCGCCGCATGTGTCTGGAACGGCCGCGCTGATGTTGGCCGTGAACGGCAAGCTTACGCCGGCCGGAATCGGTCAGGTACTTCAGAGCACGGTGCACCAGCCGCCCAATAGCGCCACGTGGGGGCCGGCGGTGAAGCCGCCGGGCGCAGGGATTCTCGATGCCGCGGCGGCTATCGTGAACGTCTGGAACAATCGCTGACGCATGCCGAAGCCGCCCGTCCATAACGGGCGGCTTGCGTTTCGCATTGGGCATGGCGGCGGCGCGATGCGCCTAAGCAGCGCTACGCTTGCTTGATCTGCGCCAGCGCCTCGTCGCGCAGTTGCCGCCGCAGGATCTTGCCGACGTTGGTCTGCGGCAGCGTCTCGCGGAACTCGACTTCTTTCGGCATCTTGTAGCCGGTCAGATTCTTGCGGCAGTGCGCGAGTACGTCCTCGACCGTCAGCGACGGGTCGCGCGGCACCACGAAAACCTTGATGCGCTCGCCTTGCACAGGGTCGGGCATGCCGATCGCGGCCGAGAGACTGATGCCAGGGTGCAGCGCGAGCACCTCTTCGATCTCGTTCGGATACACGTTGAAGCCCGAGACCAGGATCATGTCCTTCTTGCGATCGATCAGACGAATGTAGCCGCGCTCGTCCATCACGCCGATGTCGCCGGTCGCGAGCCAGCCGTCCGCGTCGATCACCTTGGCCGTCTCTTCGGGGCGCTGCCAATAGCCGCGCATGACCTGCGGCCCGCGCAAGCACAGCTCGCCCGGTTCGCCGAGGTTGGCCCAGCTGCCGTCCTCGCGGCGGAAGCGCACTTCGGTGGACGGCGCAGGCAGCCCGATCGAGCCCGTGAAGTCGGTTTTATGCTGCACGTCGAACGGGCTAAGCGTCACGATCGGCGAGCACTCGGTCAACCCGTAACCCTCGACGATCGGGCAGCCCGTGACCTCCTTGAAGCGATCTGCCACGCCGCGCTGCATGGCCATGCCGCCGGCCATCGCGAGCTTGAGTCTGGAGAAGTCGCGCCGGCGGAATTCCTCGCTCTCGAGGAACGCGTTGTAGAGCGTATTGATGCCGGTGATGCAGGTGAAAGTATCCTTTCGCAGGATCTTCATCATGGTCTTGGTGTCGCGCGGATTGGCGATCAGGATGTTGCGGCCGCCGACGCCCATGAAGATCAGCGCGTTCACCATCAGCGCGTAGATGTGGTACATCGGCAGCGGCGTGAGCACGCTTTCGCCGTCGGGGCTCAATTGGTCCTGCATCCACGCGCGCGCTTGCAGCAGGTTCGCGAGCACGGTGCCGTGCGTGAGCATGGCGCCCTTGGCCACCCCGGTGGTGCCCCCGGTGTACTGCAGGAACGCGAGGTCGTCGCGCGTGAGCGCGACGGGCGAGGGCGGCTTGCGCGCGCCTTGCGCGAGCGCATCGAGCAGACGTACGGCTTGCGGCAGGCGATACTCGGGCACGAGCTTCTTGACGTGCTTGAGTAGGAAATTAACAAGCCGCCCCTTCGGATTGAGGCCGTCCGCGAACAGATCGCCGAGCGACGTGACGACAATGTTCTTGATCTCCGTGCCCGGCAGCGCCTCCTCGAGCGTTTTGGCGAAATTCTCGAACACGACGATGGTCTGCGCGCCGCTGTCCTTCAGCTGATGCGAGAGTTCGCGCGGCGTGTAGAGCGGATTCACGTTGACTACCACGGCGCCGGCCTTGAGTGCGCCGAACAGCACCACGGGATATTGGAACGTGTTCGGCAGCATGATCGCGACGCGGTCGCCGGGCTTCACGCCGAGTCCTTGCAGGTAAGACGCGAATGCCGCGGCGCGGCGCGCGAGCACGCCGTAGGTCATGTGGCAGCCGGCGCTCGTGTAGGCGACGCGATCGGCGTAGCGCTGCGCGCATGCATCGAAATACTGAGCCAGCGACGCGTATTGCGTGAGGTCGACTTGATGCGGTACGCCTTCCGGATAAGACGCATACCAGACGCCATCGGTGTTGGGGGCGCGATGGGCGTCGGCCGCGTGAGGGGTACTCATATGCTGTCTCCGTGATTGTTGCTGGTGCGCCGCGAGCCGTGGTCCCGACGCATCCTGCGTTTCGTTGCGGCCGTTCGAACCGGAACGGCGTGCCGCGCCGGTTAAATCGTCTGTGGCTCGTGGGCCTGTGCCGTCGCGCCGTCGGCGGTGGCTGCGGCGTCGGATTCCGCTGGCCCCGCATCTGCGAGCACGGTGGCGAAGATGGCCAATTGCGACTCGTCGGGCAGCGGCGAACGCAGTGCGGCCACGATCAGCGACGAAAGCCGCGCGATCAATTGGACGTCGCTCATGGCGCGGCCCTGCGTGAACTCCTCGATCAGACTCTCGGTTTCGGTGCCCGCCAGTGCGCCGGCGAGCGCGCCGATCGCGTAGTGTAGCCGCCAGCCGAGCTCGTGGCGCGGCAACCCCGGTAGTGCGCGCTGAAACGAATCGAAAAAGCGGCCGGCCACGTCGGCATAGTGGGCCGTCAGGAAGCCGCGCACGAAAATCGACGGATCGGTGTAAGCG
>CAUPOD010000236.1:0-4943 GCA_963512745.1 uncultured Burkholderia sp.
CGCGACCACCGCATCGTGCGCGTCGAGAAACTCGAACGACGCGACCACCGAATGCGGACTGCGGCGTTCGATACGCGCCAACACGCGGCGCACGGTATCGCCGCGCAGAAAATCGATCCGCCCCAATTGCACGGGCACATAGGCCGCGGGCGGCAGACCGCCTGCCTCGGCCGCGGCCGCGCCGAGCAGCGCGAACAGCGGATGGAAACCGCTGTCCATCAGCGCCGGATGCAGCAGATAAGCGGCCAACTGGGCCGCATCGCCGCAAGCGGCCGGCGCGGCGAGTTCGGCCAGCGCCGCGCCGTCGCCCGCTTGCAGCTGCGTGACCCACTGGAACGCGGGGCCGTAATCGAGCCCGATCGCGGCCGCGTTCGCATAAAGCTGTTCGCCGTCGATCGCAGGCTCGGCGCGCAATGCCGCGAGCAACGCCGCGTCGCCGCGCGTGTCGGGCCGCAGCACGTTGCCGCTTTCGAGCAGGCGCCCCGAGACGTTGCGCGTCCACGGCGCATCGCTCATGCGCTCGCGCGTCTCGATCGTGAAGCGCGCGGTATCCGGCTCGATCGAGAAACGGAACTGCTTGCCCACTTGCGGCTGGAACATCACCGGCGCCTGGATCTCGAGATTCTCGACGGCCGCGTCGGCCGTGCCGAAGAACGTACGTGCGGCGGCCAGCGCCATCTCGACATACGCAGCGCCCGGATACACGACCCCGCCGTCCACGACGTGATCGCCGAGCATCGGCACGCGCACGGGGTCGAGCTGGTTCTCCCAAACGAACGCGCCGTCGCGCAGCCGGTAGCCGAGCAGCGGATGCTCGCGGCGGCGGTTCACGAGATCGTAGGCTTCGGGGCTCGGATCGTGCCAGTAGCGCTCGCGCTGCCACGGATAGGTCGGCAGCGGGATACGCTCGGCCGCCCCATTCCCGCCCGCGGGCGGCACGAACGCATCGAGCGCCACGCGCGCGCCGTGCGCGACAGCCGACAGAAACGCGCGTTCGAGGATCGCCGCGCTCTCGTGATTGCGCTTGAGCGTCGGCAGCGGCATGCCCGGCAAATGCGCGGCGGCGAGCGTCTGCTTCACGTAGGTGCGCAGAATCGCATGCGGCGCGACTTCGACGAACAGCCGCACGCCCTCGCTCGCCAGGTGCTCGATCGCCGCGCCGAAGCGCACGGGTTCGCGGATATTGCGCCACCAGTACTGCGCATCGAGCGCGCTGCCGTCGAAAGTCGCGCCCGTGACCGTCGACACGAACCCGCCGCGCCCGTCGCGCGGTTCGAGATCGGCCAGCTGTTCGAGCACGAGCGGCTTGATGCGGTCCATCTGCGCGCTATGGAACGCGTAGTCGAGATCGAGCATCTGGAAGAACGTCGAGCCCGAGGCGCCGGGCGCGCGCAATTCCGCTTCGATCGTCTGCAGCGCCTGCAGCGGGCCTGCGAGCGTGACCGACTGCGGACTGTTCATGCCCGCGACGTCGATGAGCTGCGTGAGCCCGAGCCGCGCAATCAAATCGCGCACGTCGGCCTCGCCGAGTCCGACCGCCGCCATCCGGCCGCTGCCGCGCGTGAGTCCTTGCGCGCGGCTGCGCACCTTGATCACATGTACCGCTTGTTCGAGCGTCAGCGCCCCGTCGGCCCATGCCGCGGCGATTTCGCCGACGCTATGGCCGACCGTCGCATCGAAGCGCAGCCCGCGCGCCGTCAGCACGCGCGTCACGCCCACCTGAATCGCGAACAGCAGCGGCTGCGCGTTCTCGGTCGCGGCGAGCCATTCGGCACTCACGCCCGCACACATCGCCTCGACCAGCGAGTCGCTGCCGTCGGCGCGCCACAACGCATCGACCTCGTCGAGCGCAGCGCGGAACACCGCATCCTGTTCGTAGAGCACGCGGCCCATGCCCACCCATTGCGAGCCGTTGCCCGCATAGACGAGCGCCGTCGGCGCATCGGCCTCGACCGCCGCCCCGCGCACCGCGCACTCGGGCAGCGCTTCGTCGCGCGCGAGCGCGGCCAGCGCCTGGCGTCCTTGTTCGAGATCCGCCGGTTCGATCAGCACGCGATGTTCGAGCCACTGCCGCTCGCGCGCCGCGCGCGCGGCCAACACGGCCCAGCCGTGGCCCGCATCGAGCAACGCCAGATATTGCGCGGCCAGCGCCGGCAGCGCGCTCGGCGCGCTCGCGGTCAGCACGAGCGTCGGCAATGCCGCATCGGCCGATTGCGCAGCCGCGTCCGCGGCATCGCTCGCGGCGGCGGAAGCTTCGGCGGCATTTGCCGCCGGCGCCTCCAGCAACACCACGTGCGCATTCGTGCCGCCGAACCCGAACGAATTGACGCCGACCGCGAGCGCGTCGCCGCGCGCCTCGAGCGGCGTCATGCGATCGACCACGCGCAGCCGCGTACCCTTGAAATCGATATTGGGATTGGGCGTTTCGAAATGCAGCGAGCGCGGCACCGCGCGATGCTTGAGGCTCAGCACGGCCTTGAACAGCCCCGCCATGCCCGACGCCGTTTCGAGGTGGCCCACGTTGGTCTTGACCGAGCCGATCAGCAGCGGATCGTCCTCGTCGCGCCCCGCCGCCGCGACCTCGCCGAGCGCGCGCGCCTCGATCGGATCGCCGACCGCCGTGCCCGTGCCGTGCGCCTCCAGATACGCGAGCGAACGCACGTCCACGCCCGCGCGCGCATAGACCTGGCGCAGCAGCGCCGCTTGCGTCGGCGCGCCCGGCACGCTGATGCCGCCCTGCGAATAACCGTCGGAATTGACGCCCGAGCCCGCGATCACCGCGTGGATCCGGTCGCCGTCCGCAAGCGCGCGTTCGAGCGGCTTGAGCAGCACGAGCGCACCGCCCTCGGCATGCACGTAGCCGTCGCCGGTCGCGTCGAACGCACGGCATCGGCCGCGCGGCGACAGCATCGACGCCTTCGAGAAGCTCACGAAACCGAACGGGTGCGAGAACAGGTTGACGCCGCCCGCGAGCGCGTATTCCGCCTCGCCCGTCTGCAGCGCGCGCACCGCCTGATGCAGCGCCACGAGCGACGACGAGCAAGCCGTGTCGATCGACATGCTCGGCCCGCGCAGATCGAACAGATAGGACACGCGATTCGAAGCAATGCTAAGCGTATTGCCGGTTGCCGAATACGGATCGATCGAGCTCAGATCGTCCATGCTGCGGTTGCCGTAATCGGGGCTCGCCACGCCGACGTACACGCCGCACGCGCGGCCGCGCATTTCGGCCGGACGCAGACCCGCATCCTCGAATGCCTCCCAGGCCAGTTCGAGCAGCAGCCGCTGCTGCGGATCCATCTGCGCCGCCTCGCGCGGCGAGATGCCGAAGAAGCCCGCGTCGAAACCCGCCACGTCGTCGAGCACGCCGGCCGCGAACGTGTAGCTCTTGCCCGGTTCGCGCTTGGCCGGATGCTGATAAAAGTCCGTGCCGAACCGTTCGGCCGGAATCTGCGTGACCGCATCGCGCTCGTCACGCAGCAGCTGCCAGAATTCGTCCGGGTTGGTCACGGAGCCGGGGAAGCGGCAAGCCATCCCGACGATTGCAATCTTTCCACTCATCTGTGTGTCGTTTTTTCTGACGTAGCTTGATTCGCGGCGGTTACGCCGGGCCCGACCATGCGTGTTGCGTCCAGCAACATCGTGCCCAGCGACTCGATGCTCACATCATGCCTCACGGCCGGGCGCGCACCAAAATTCCGCCAGATTAAATAGTCGCTGCGCTCGGGCATTTCCCCGAGTGCGCTGAACACGCGCGGCAATGCCGGCACGTGATCGCCGTAAAAACACACCACCGTCGGGCGCCGGCGCGCGCGCAGGCGCGTCAACAAGCGCCCGAGCATGGCGTCCGCGTTCGCGACGTGGCGCAGGTAAATCGTCAGTTCGCGCCATTCGTCGCCGACGCCCAAAGCATGGCGGACCGCTGCTTCACCCGGATGCACCGACTCCAGATGCAAGGGGCCGTGATTCTCCATGGTCATCGAAAACACAAAGCGCGGCACACCGCGCGGCGCCTCGTCCAGCGCCTCCAGAATCGCGTCGGCCACGGCCGCGTCGCCCACGTAGGGTCCGGCCCGCGGCGCATGGTCAAAATGGACAATATCCAGAAAGCGATCAAACTGCAGCAACGGAAACACCCGGTTACGACCAAAAAAATCGGCGTAATACGGATGTAGCGCAAGCGTCCGATAGCCGCGGCGCTTGAACCAGCCCGGCAGCGACGCGCACGCGCGGCGCAAAAACGCATAGGGATAGAAGCGCGCATAGCCCAGCGCGTCCGAGGGCACGCCGGTCAGCATCGAGAATTCCGAACGCATCGTATTCGCGCCCCACGCCGGAACCGTTAGCTTCCCGTAAGAAACCGATTCGCGGCAAGCGCGATCGAATTGCGCATAGACGGACGAGTTGATGCCGCGCCCCAGCGCGCGCGCGTCGAAATACGATTCGCTCTGGATCACGATCACGTCGGGGCGCGCGTCGTCCGCGAGCAACGCATCGGCCGGCGATGCGGGCGACACCGTCGGCGTAACCGCGCGCCGCGCCGGCTCGGCCGCTTCGTAGCCGAACGCGTCGGCCGCGCCCTCGCCCTCGCGCTCAACCGCGAACGGGCTGTTCCCGAGCGCCTCGCGCAGGCCGCGCGCCGTCGCGGGCCGCAACCCGTTCAACAAATACGCGACAAACACCGCGAAAAAGCCGTGCCGCCGCTGATCGCCGAACGCATCGAGCGTCAGCGGCAGACGCGCCGCGGCGCCGTAGCCGAGCGCCAAGCAGGCGGCGGCAATAAATAGGGACAAAATCCACGGATGCGGCAGCACCGGCCGCTCCGCCCAAAAGCCCAGCGCGAGCAGCAGCACCGCCGCACCCGCCGCCGCGAACGTGCGCGTGCTCAGGAACGGCAGATACAGGCGCGGATGCTTGAAGAGTTGCGCGAACAGGCTCAGGTC
>CAUPOD010000237.1:0-4936 GCA_963512745.1 uncultured Burkholderia sp.
CCGTGCCGGCTCGTGAGGCGCCGGACCTGGGTCGGCGACGCGGTCCCGACCTCCGTGCAGCTTTGGCATCCGGCTTCGCGCTTTCATTTGACCGGCACGGTGTGATCGATGCCGAAGATGTCTAGACAAAATATGCAGGATACGATCGGCACGCGTCCTCGGATGTTGCAAAACAGCCAATGTTTATAAGGATTTGCGGGGCGATAGTGGGAATACCTAGGCCGGCCCCAAAAAAATGAGTTGTCTATACAATTTGATGGCGGTAGGCTTGAGTTTGCTGAGATTGCGTCAAGGACTCCCTCTTTCATTCGTACCGAGGCTTAAATGAATCATCCGCATCATCCCGATCCCCGTTTAGATTCCAGCCGCACGATCCGCGCGCCGCGCGGTGCCGAAAAGGTGTGCAAGACCTGGCTGGCCGAGGCCGCCTACCGGATGATCCAGAACAATCTGGACCCGGAAGTCGCCGAGCATCCGCACGCGCTCGTGGTATACGGCGGCATCGGCCGCGCCGCGCGCAATTGGGAGTGCTTCGACCAGATCCTCGCGTCGCTGAAAGAGCTCGGCGCGGACGAAACGCTGCTGATCCAGTCGGGCAAGCCGGTCGGCGTGTTCCGCACGCATGCGGATGCGCCGCGCGTGCTGCTCGCGAACTCGAACCTGGTGCCGCACTGGGCCACCTGGGAGCATTTCCACGAACTCGACCGCAAGGGCCTCATGATGTACGGCCAGATGACGGCGGGCAGCTGGATCTACATCGGCTCGCAGGGCATCGTGCAAGGCACCTACGAAACGTTCTATTCGGTCGCGAACCAGCACTTCAACGGCGATCCGAAGGGGCGCTGGATTCTGACGGGCGGCTTGGGCGGGATGGGCGGCGCGCAGCCGCTCGCGGCCACCATGGCGGGCTTCTCGATGATCGCCGTGGAATGCGACGAGTCGCGCATCGATTTTCGCTTGAAGACGCGCTATGTGGACCGCAAGGCGAAGACGCTCGACGAGGCGCTCGCGATCGTGGAAGAGGCGAAGCGCACGGGCAAGCCCGTCTCGGTGGGGCTGCTCGGCAACGCGGCCGACGTGTTCGCCGAGGTCGTCGCGCGCGGCATCGTGCCGGACTGCGTGACCGATCAGACCAGCGCGCACGATCCGATCAACGGCTACCTGCCGCAGGGCTGGACCGTCGAGCAGTGGCGCGAGGCGCAGAAGGTGGCGCCCGAGAGCATCGTCAAGGCCGCGAAGGCGTCGATGGCCGAGCAGGTGCGCGCGATGCTCACGCTGCAGGCGCGCGGCGCGGCCACGCTCGACTACGGCAACAACATCCGCCAGATGGCGCTGGAAATGGGCGTGGAGAACGCGTTCGATTTCCCGGGCTTCGTGCCCGCGTATATCCGTCCGCTGTTCTGCGAGGGCAAGGGGCCGTTCCGCTGGGTGGCGCTGTCGGGCGATCCCGAGGACATCTACAAGACCGATGCGAAGGTCAAGGAACTGATTCCCGACGATCCGCATCTGCACAACTGGCTCGACATGGCGCGCGAGCGCATCGCGTTCCAGGGGCTGCCCGCGCGGATTTGCTGGGTGGGGGTCAAGGACCGCTATCGCCTCGCCCAAGCGTTCAACGAGATGGTGAAGAACGGCGAACTCAAGGCGCCGATCGTGATCGGCCGCGACCACCTCGATACCGGGTCGGTCGCGAGCCCGAACCGCGAGACCGAAGCGATGAAGGACGGCTCGGACGCCGTGAGCGACTGGCCTTTGCTCAATGCGCTGCTGAATACGGCGGGCGGCGCGTCGTGGGTATCGCTGCATCATGGCGGCGGCGTGGGCATGGGCTTCTCGCAGCATGCGGGCGTGGTGATCGTGGCCGACGGTACGGACGAGGCGCATGAACGTCTGGGCCGCGTGCTGTTCAACGATCCGGCGACGGGCGTGATGCGCCATGCGGACGCCGGCTACGAACTCGCCCAGCAGACGGCGCGCGAAGCGGGCCTGAAGCTGCCGATGCTCGGACGATGAGCGAAGCGTACGTGTCGCCGGCCGGCACGCGCGTCATGCTGCTGCGCGGCGCGGACCTCGTGGCGGCGCCGTGGAAGAATGGCGGCGGGGTGACGCGCGAGATCGCGTCGGCAGCGGCCGGGGGCGACGCATTCGCGTGGCGCGTGAGCGTGGCCGACGTCGCGCAGGCCGGTCCGTTTTCGCGTTTCGAGAACGTGGACCGCACGCTGGTCTTGCTCGAAGGCGCGGGGATGCTGCTCGACGAGAGCGGCCCCGTGCCGCATACGCACCGGCTCGCGCAGCCGCTCGACGTCGCGCGCTTCGCCGGCGAGGCGCCGATCGGCGCGCGGCTCGTGGACGGCCCCACGCGCGACTTCAATCTGATGCTGCGCCGCGGCGTCGCGCGCGGTACGCTCGACGTCTGGCGCGCACCGACGGCGCACGGCTTTAGCGCGCAGACGGTGTTGCTTTACTGCGCGCGCGGGCAGGTGCAGGTCATAGTCGATGGCGCGGCACCCGCGACGCTGGCGGCAGGCGATACGCTGCGGCTCGATACGGTACGTGCGGACGCGGTCCGATCCGCGCAGATCGAAACCCGGGGCGAGGGCGCAGTGCTCGCGATCGCTCTCGATATCGTCGATGCGCAGGCAGGCGCGGGTGCCGCGGATCAACCGCCGGAAACGGCATCGCCGGACATCGCGAATCCTTCACGAAGCTCCTCATGAAACGAATTTCATGAAACAGACTCTCTGGCACAACCTCAAGCTGTGCGCGCAAGGCGATCCGCGCGAAACGCTCGACGATGCGGCGATTGCTGTCGAGGACGGCCGGATCGTATGGCTCGGCGCGGCCGGCCAACTGCCCGCGCACCTCGCCGCATGGCCGCGCGAAGACCTGGGCGGCGGGTGGGTCACGCCGGGCCTCGTCGATTGCCATACCCATCTCGTGTACGGCGGCCAGCGCGCCGACGAATTCGCGCAGCGGCTCGCGGGCGTCAGTTACGAGGAGATCGCGCGGCAGGGCGGCGGCATCGTCTCGACGGTGCGCGCCACGCGCGCCGCGAGCGAGGACGAACTGTTCGCGCAGTCGGCCGCGCGTCTCGAACCGCTGCTCGCGGAAGGGGTGACGGCGGTCGAGATCAAGTCGGGCTACGGCCTTGAACTCGCGGCCGAGCGCAAGATGCTGCGCGTGGCGCGGCGTCTCGCCGAGCGCTATCCCGTGACCGTGCGCACGACGTTTCTCGGCGCGCACGCGCTGCCGCCCGAGTTCGCGGGGCGTGCGGACGCTTATATCGACGAAGTGTGCGAGCGCATGCTGCCGGCGCTCGCCGACGAGGGCCTCGTGGATGCCGTCGATGTGTTCTGCGAACGCATCGGCTTCTCGCTCGCGCAGAGCGAGCGCGTGTTCGAGGCGGCCGCGCGGCGCAAGCTGCCCGTCAAGATGCATGCGGAACAGCTGTCGAACAGCGGCGGTACGGCGCTGGCCGCGCGTTACGGCGCTTTGTCCGCGGATCACCTGGAGTTTCTGGACGAAGCGGGCGTGGCCGCAATGAAGGCCGCGGGCACCGTGGCCGTACTGCTGCCGGGCGCCTACTATTTCATTCGCGAAACGCAACTGACGCCGCTCGATTTGCTGCGGCGCTATGGCGTGCCGATCGCGATCTCGACCGACAGCAATCCGGGCACGTCGCCCGCCACGTCGCTGCTGCTCATGATGAACCTGGCGACCACGCTGTTCCGCATGACCGTGCCCGAAGTGCTGATGGGCGTCACGCAGCACGCGGCGCGCGCATTCGGCGACAGCGGGCGGCACGGCACGCTTGCGGCCGGGCGTCCCGCGGATTTCGCGGTGTGGCGCGTGCAAACGCTCGCGGAACTCGCGTACTGGATGGGCCGGCCGTTATGCGAACGCGTGGTGCGCGCCGGTGAGACCGTGTTCGAACGCCGCCCGACCGCATGACTCAGAACATGACCTCGAATCCGAATTCACGCGCGCTGTTCGCTGCGCACGCGTATCTGCCGGGCGGCTGGCGCCGCAACGTGCTGCTCGAATGGGACGAAGCGGGCACGCTGCGGACCGTGACGCCCGACCTCGCGCGCGCGCCCGACGGCGTCGCGCACGCTTCCGGCCCGCTGCTGCCGGGCATGCCGAATTTGCATTCGCACGCGTTCCAGCGCGCGATGGCGGGCCTCACGGAATACCGCGCGAATCCCGCCGACAGCTTCTGGAGCTGGCGCGACCTCATGTACCGCTTTGCCGCGCGCATCACGCCCGACGATCTCGCGGCGATCGCGCGCTGGCTCTATGCGGAAATGCTCAAGGCAGGCTACACGTCCGTGTGCGAATTCCATTACGTGCATCACGCGGAGGACGGGCGCCGTTACGCCAACCCGGCCGAGATGGCGCAGCACGTGGTGGATGCGGCGGCCGACACCGGCATCGGCATGACGATGCTGCCCGTGCTCTATCAATACAGCGGTTTCGGCGCGCTACCGCCGCGCGACGATCAGCGGCGCTTCGTCAACACGCCCGAACAGCTGCTCGCGCTCGTCGATACGCTCAGAACCGCGCGGCCCGAACACGGCGCGTTGCGCTACGGCGTGGCGCCGCATTCGCTGCGGGCCGTGTCGCAGGCCACGCTCGGCGCGCTGCTGGAAGGCTTGGACGCGATGTTGCCGGGCGCGCCCGTGCACATCCATATCGCCGAGCAGACGGCCGAGGTCGAGGCGTGCGTCGCGACCGAGGGGCAGCGCCCCGTGGCGTGGCTGCTCGACCGTTTCGACGTGAACGGCCGCTGGTGCCTCGTGCACGCCACGCATCTCGATGCGGCCGAGACCGGCGCGCTTGCGCGCAGCGGGGCAGTGGCCGGGCTGTGTCTGACGACCGAGGCGAATCTCGGCGACGGGATTTTTCCGGCGCGCGAGTATCTCGATGCGGGCGGGGT
>CAUPOD010000238.1:0-4918 GCA_963512745.1 uncultured Burkholderia sp.
CCCCGGCACCGCGAACGTGAACGGCACCCTGAACGCGAGCGGAACCTTGGCCGACCGCGCGGTGCTCGTGCGCTTTACGCTCGGCGACAGCACGTACGACGGCCTGCCGATGACGGGGGCGGGACGCCTGCAACTGGCGGGCACGCGCATCTTGCCGAGCACGGCCAAGCTTGCCGTGGCGGGCAACGATATCGCGCTGGACGGTAGCTTCGGTGCCCCCGGCGACCGCCTGACGTTCGCGGTCGATGCGCCGCAGCTCGGCCGTCTCGGCTTCGGCGTGGCCGGCGTGCTCGATGCGCACGGTCAACTGAGCGGTACGTTCGAGCATCCCGACATCGTCGCCGACTATCGCGCGCACGGCGTCGCGTTCGGCGCGAACCGGATCGGCACGGCGCAGGGGCAGGCGCAGATCCGCGACGGCCAGAACGGTGCGCTTGCCGCGACACTCGACGCGGCCGACGTCGCGCTCGGCCCGACGACGCTGCAAACGCTCTCGCTGCGGCTCGCCGGCACGCGCGCGCATCACACGCTGCAACTGCAGTCGCGCGGCACCTACCAAGGCCAAGCGCTCGACCTCGCGCTCGCTGCCAACGGCGGCCTACGCGAGGGTCCCGGCGGGACGCGCTGGGACGGCACGCTGACGCGCCTCGACAATCAGGGCCTCCTGGCGTTCGCGCTCGATGCGCCGCTCAGCATCTCGGCCGGCGCGCAGCGCATCACGCTCGGCGCGACACGGCTCAGCATGGCCGGTGCCACGCTCGATCTCAAGCGCTTCGATTTCGCGCATGGCGCGATCAGCTCGGCCGGCTCGCTGTCCAATCTGCAACTCGCGCGCCTGATGGCGATCCGCGCCGCGCTCGGTGCGCCGGGCGGCAATCTGCAGACCGATCTGGTTCTGAACGGACGCTGGGATGTCACGCTCGGCGCCACCGCGAGCGGTTTCGTCGAATTCGCGCGCGAAAGTGGCGACGCGCGTCTCGAAACCGGCCGCAGCAGCACCGCGCTCGGCTTGTCCGCGCTGGCGGCCCGCGCCAGCTTCGGCGCGGGCAACCGCCTGCATCTCACGGCGCAAGCGCGGGCGAGCCGCATCGGCAGTTTCGACGCGGATCTGTTGGTGCCGTTCGCGCTGCGGGACGGCGTGTTCGGACTGGCCGAACAGGGCGCGCTTGGCGGGACGATCAACGCCGACGTGCCGTCGCTGCGCACGACCGGCCTGCTGCTCGGCCCCAACTACCTGCTCGACGGGCGCGTGTCGCTGAAGCTCGCGGTGGCGGGGACGCCGGCCAAGCCGAAGTTGTCCGGCATGCTCAGCGGCGACGGCTTGTCCGCGACGCTGGTCGATCTCGGCGTGCAATTGAAGGACGGCGTGATGCGCGTGGCGCTGGCGGACAATCTCGTCGATTTCCAGCAGGTCGAGTTCCACGGCGCGCAGGGTACGCTGCGCATGCTCGGCCGTGTGCGCCTCGACGGCGACCAGCCCGATCTGACCGCGAGCGTGGTGGCGGACAAGCTCGAACTATTCGCGGCGCCCGACCGCCAGCTTTCGCTGTCGGGCAGCGCCAAGATCGAGAACGACGGCGCGCGCGGCGGCATCGGCATCGACGGCAAATTCACGATCGATCACGCGTTGTTCGACCTGCCCGAGCAGTCCGCGCCGCATCTGTCCGACGACGTGGTCGTGGTCGGCCCCGACTCGATCCAGCGCGGCACCACCAAGACCGACACGGCGGCCGGAAAAGCCGGGCCGGCGGCGGGGCAGAGCGCGTCGCCGCTGGCGCCGCACGCCAACATCGAAATCAATCTCGGCCACGACTTCCGTTTCAAGGCGCAGGGCGCCGATCTCGGCCTGTTGGGCGCGATCACGATCACGAGCGCGCCGGGCGCGCCGTTGCGCGCGGTCGGCAATGTGCACGTCACGAACGGGTCGACTTATACGGCGTTCGGCACCAAGCTCGCGATCGAGAACGGTTTCTTCACGTTCAACGGCCCGGTGACCAACCCCGGCGTCAATATCCTCGCGATGCGCCGCAATCAGGAAGTGGAGGCAGGCGTGCAGGTGACGGGCACGCCCAACGCGCTCACCGCCAAGCTCGTGTCGGAGCCGAACGTGCCCGATAACGAAAAGCTCTCGTGGCTGCTGTTCGGCCACGGCACCGACCAGGGCAGCAACCTGAACCAGCAGAACGCGATGGCCTCCGCGCTCGCGCTGCTCGGCAACACGCAGAGCAAGCGCGTCGCGCAGACGCTCGGGCTCGACGAAGTTTCGATCGGCCAGAGCGACGTGGGCCTGACCGATTCGCAGGTCGTGCTGGTGTCGAAGGCGATCAACAAGTACTTCGTGCTCGGCTACGAGCAGGGCCTGCAGTCCGCCGGCAATGCGTTCAAGCTCACGCTGAACCTGACGCGCTTCTGGTCCGTGCTCGTCTATGGCGGCACCTACGACGGCGTCGACCTCAGTTACACGCGGCGCTTCGATCACTGGTAACGCGTGCGTTGACGGCGCCCCGAAATGCGACACGCCGCGCAAGGCGGCGTGTCGTGGGGCAGCGAGCGACGGCGTGCTCGATGCGATGCGCTGTGCGATGCGCTTACATCACGCGCATGCCCGGCTTCGCGCCGCTATGCGGTTCGAGAATGTAGAGGCCCGGCTCGGCCTTCTCGTCGCGTGCCGAAGCGGCGAGCACCATGCCTTCCGACAGGCCGAACTTCATCTTGCGCGGCGCGAGATTCGCGACCATCACCGTGAGCTTGCCGACCAGATCCTCGGGCTTGTAAGCCGACTTGATCCCCGAAAACACGTTGCGGGTCTTGTCCTCGCCGATGTCGAGCGTCAATTGCAGCAGCTTGTCCGACCCCTCGACGGCCTGGCACGCGACGATCTTCGCGATGCGCAGATCGACCTTCGCGAAATCGTCGATCGAGATCACGCCGCTGTCTTGCGCGTCCGCGCCGCCCTTGGCAGCCTTGTCCGCTTTCGCATTCTTGGCGCCCTTGGTCTCGGCCGCGGCCGGCGCCGCGTCGGCCGCCTGCAGCGACGAACGGTTCGCCGCGAGCAGTGCCTCGAGTTGCTTCGGGTCGACGCGCGTCATCAGATGCTGATACGCCTTGATCGGCTGCGCGGACTGCAGCGCGCGCTCCGCGTCGCTCCAGACGAGGGGCGCGATGCCGAAGAACGCCTCGACCTTTTCGGCCACGGCCGGCAGCACGGGCTTGAGCGCGAGCGTGAGCAGACGGAACGCCTCGAGGCTCACGCTGCACGTCTCGTGCAGCGCCTCGGCTTGCTCCGGATGCTTGGCCTGTTCCCACGGCTTCGCGTTGTCGACATACGCGTTCACGGCGTCGGCCAGTTCCATCGTCTGACGCAGCGCGCGGCCATACTCGCGTGCCTCGTAATGCGCGGCGATCTGCGGAATCGCGGCGCGCAGCGTCACGAGCAGCGGGTGCTGCATGGCCGAGTCGGCGACGCGGCCCTCGAAGCGCTTGAGCAGGAAGCCCGCGGCGCGGCTCGCGATGTTCACGTACTTGCCGACCAGATCGCTATTCACGCGCGCCTGGAAATCTTCGAGGTTCAGGTCGAGGTCTTCCATCGTCGCGTTGAGCTTGGCGGCGAAGTAATAGCGCAGCCATTGCGGATCGAGTCCGGTGTCGATGTAGCTCTGCGCGGTGATGAACGTGCCGCGTGACTTCGACATCTTCGCGCCGTCCACGGTCAGGAAGCCGTGCGCGAACACGTTGCTCGGCGTGCGATGGCCCGAGAATTCGAGCATCGCCGGCCAGAACAGCGTATGGAAATACAGGATGTCCTTGCCGATGAAGTGGTATTGCTCGGTCGTCGAGCCGGGCTTGACCCACGCGTCGAAATCGAGCCCGCGCTGTTCGCACAGGTTCTTGAAGCTCGCGTAGTAGCCGACCGGCGCGTCGAGCCACACATAGAAATACTTGCCCGGCGCGCCCGGGATCTCGAAGCCGAAATACGGCGCGTCGCGCGAGATGTCCCAATCGGCGAGCTTCGCATCGCCGTCCTCGCCGAGCCATTCGCGCATCTTGTTGGTGGCTTCGGGTTGTGCCAGACCACTGACCCAGCCGCGCAGGAACTGCTCGCAGCGCGGGTCGGACAGTTTGAAGAAGTAGTGGACCGACTTTTTGCGCACGGGTGTCGCGCCCGACACGACCGAATACGGGTTCACGAGGTCGGTCGGCGCATAGGTCGCGCCGCACACTTCGCAGCTGTCGCCGTACTGGTCCTTCGCGCCGCACTTCGGGCATTCGCCCTTGATGAAGCGGTCCGGCAGGAACATTTCCTTGACCGGGTCGTACGCTTGTTCGATCTCGCGTTCGGCGATCAGGCCGGCTTCCTTGAGCGCCAGATAGACCGATTCGCTGAGCACGCGGTTCTCTTCCGAATCCGTCGTGTAGAAGTTGTCGTACGAGATTCCGTAGCTGTCCATGTCGCGCTTGTGCTCCTGCCATGCGCGATCGATCAGTTGCTTCGGCGTGAGGCCGGCCTTTTCCGCGTTCAGCATGATCGGCGTGCCGTGCGTGTCGTCGGCGCCGATGTAGTAGACCTCGTGGCCATGCATGCGCAGCGTCCGGACCCAGATGTCGGTCTGAATGTACTCGACGAAATGGCCGAGGTGGAGCGGCCCGTTCGCGTACGGCAGCGCGGACGTGACGATGATCTGGCGGCGGCCTGCCGGAGTCGGGGCGGCCGGAACGGAAGTCTGAGCGGATGCGGACATATGAGGTCTAGGAATACGGCGGAAAAACGTCGGGGAAGCGGGGATTCTAGCAGGCTGGCGGCACGGTGCAGGGCGGCCCCACCCAGTGCGGCGGACGCGCAAGAAAATGCTCCCGCGCCGTGCCTTTGGTTTGCTGCCCCCGCGAGGGGGCCGTTTTTTGTCTTGGGGCGCCCCAAGGC
>CAUPOD010000239.1:0-4909 GCA_963512745.1 uncultured Burkholderia sp.
TGGTGGGGGGCGCGGGGGGCGGGGTGTGGGGGGGGGTGGGGGGCCCGCACCGAAGGGGGGGCGCCCAGCGCGCCGACCGGCACGACCAGCGTCGCGGCGAATTCGTGCGGCGCGAGCCGTTCCAGCGCTTCGCATCGGTCCAGGCTCGCGCGCAACAGCGCGGGCTCGCGCAGCGCCGCCTCCAGTGCGGCGGGCGCGAGCGGCACCTCCAATACGTCGTTCAACTCCATGCCGGCTCCCGGTTCGACGCACGCGCGTCGAACGCGCGCGGCTCACCGCTTTATCGGCACGCGGCGCGAAAACTTAGGGGGCGGCCACACCTGCGCCGCGGCCCGGCATCAGGACGCGGCGGCCTCCCAGGTGAACGCTTCCTTCGCGGCGCCCGGCACCGACACGGTCACCGTGCGCGTCTCGACGTTGCCGTTGTACTCGGCCTTCACGGTATATGCCCCTGCCGGCAGCTTGACGAGCAGGTAAGGCCCTTGCGCGACGGTCTGCAGCAGCGTGCCGCGCGCGTTCGCGATCGTCACCTTCACGCCCGCGATGAATTCCGCGTGCTTGCCCGTGAAGCGCAGCTCGAGCGGCCACTGCGGCGCGGCCTGCTTGAGCGCGGTGGATTCGTCGAGCCCGACGCCGCCCGTGACGAAGCTGACCGTGCCTTGCTGCTGGATCGGCGGCAGCCCGCTCTGGGCCTGCGCGGCGCCGGCCGCGCCCAAGCCGAGGGCGGCGGCCAGCAGGAGCGTGGAGAATCGGGAGAGTTGTCGCATCTGTAGCCTCCGTATCGAATGCGGCGGAAGGCGGCGCCTCACGCGGCGCGCGCCTTCCCGGGTCACGAACTGAGGTCGACCGGCACGAAAATCTGCGCGCTGTCGCGCTGGATCAACAACGCGATGCTATCACCGGCGCTCTTGACCGCGTCGCGCAGCTGCGCGGGGCTCGTGATCGGCAGGCCGTTGATCGGGAGGATCACGTCGCCGGGCTGAATCCCGGCGCTCGCGGCCGGGCCGCTCGCCTGCTGCACGATGAGGCCGTGCGTGAGCGAGGTGTCGCTGCGCTCCTGCGGCGTGAGCGCGCGCACCGAGACGCCGAGACGCCCCTGCTCGACGCTGGTCGGATCGGCGCTCGCGGTCTGGTCCTTGTCGTTGAGCGCGGCGAGCGTCACGCCGACCGCGTGCTTGCCCTTGTTGCGCCAGATCTGCAACTCGGCCTTCGAACCGGGCTTGAGGCCCGCGATCATCGCCGGCAGATCGCTCGAATCCTGGACCGCCGCGCCGTTGACCGAGAGGATCACGTCGCCGGGCTGCAGGCCGGCCTTCGCGGCGGGGCCTTGCGGATCGACCGAACTCACGAGCGCGCCGTCGGGCCGGCCGAGGCCGAACGACTGCGCGAGCGTCTGGTTCAGGCCCTGCACCGCGACGCCGAGGCGCCCGCGGCTCACGTGGCCGGTCTTGAGCAGTTCGTCCTTGACCTTGATCGCCTCGTCGATCGGGATCGCGAACGACAGGCCCTGGAAGCCGCCCGTGCGCGAATAGATCATCGAATTGATGCCGATCACGTCGCCGTTCAGGTTGAACAGCGGACCGCCCGAGTTGCCCGGGTTGACGGGCACGTCGGTCTGAATGAACGGCGTGTAGTTGCTTTCGTCGGGCAGCGCGCGCGACTTGGCGCTGATGATGCCCGAGGTCACCGTATTGTCGAAGCCGTACGGCGAACCGATCGCCACGACCCATTGGCCGACCTTGCTCTGCGCCGGATCGCCGATCTTGACGACGGGCAGCTTCGACGCGTCGATCTTGAGCACGGCGACGTCGGACTGCTTGTCCGAGCCGACCACCTTGGCGCGGAATTCGCGCTTGTCGGTCAGCTTCACGGTGACGACGTTGGCGCCGTCCACGACGTGCGCGTTGGTCAGGATGTAGCCGTCCGGGCTCACGATGAAGCCGGAGCCGAGGCTCGCGCTCGCCTGGTCGTCGGGCTGCGTGTCGGGCGTCTGGCCGTAGAAACGCTTGAACAGCTGGTAGAACGGATCGCTCGGATCGAGCGGCAGCTGCGGCATGCGCTGGGCGCGCCCCTGCTCCTGCGCCTGCGCGACCTGCTTCACGACGTGCTTGGCGCTGATGTTGACGACCGCGGGGCCGTAGGTCTCGACGAGCCCCGAGAAATCGGGGATACCGGTCTTGGCGGCAGCTTCGGCGGGCATCATGGCCGCCTCGGCGGGCGTGATCACCGGCGGGGCCGCGTGGCGGGTGCCGGCGACATAGGCGGCGGACAGTGCGGCCGCCACGGCGACCGCTGCGGCGCCGCGCGCGACGTATCGGGTTTGCATGAACGACCTCCTCGAAATCCAGTAATTGCGCTAATTGCGACGATGCGTGCCGCTAGCCTAGCGGCGCTCGCTTAAAAGCAGCTTAACCGGGCGAACGACGTCGCGCGCGCGTTCCGTTCGCGCCGCTCACGCCGCCGCGCGCTCGAATACGACCTCGACGAGCAGGCCGCCCAGGCTCGCGTCGCCGAGCGTCAGGCGCGCGCCGTGCTGCTGCGCCACGCGCTTGACGATCGCGAGGCCGAGGCCCGTGCCGCCGACGTCGTTGCGTTCGCGCGCGGAGGAGTCGCGGTAGAACCGGTCGAACACGCGCTCGCGCTCGGCGGCCGGAATGCCGGGGCCGCTGTCGGCGATCTCGACCCGGGGGCGCCCGGCATCGTCGCGGCCCAGGGAAACGTCCACGCGGCCGCCCGCGGGCGTGTATTTGACGGCATTGTCGAGCAGGTTGCCGAACAACATGCGCAGCGCCTCGGGGTCGCCCGTCACGGCGAGCGCATCGGCGGCGCTCTCCCGTTTCTCGAAGCCGAGATCGACGTTGCGGCGCTGCGCGAGCGGCGCGTAGGCGCCCACGCAATCGGCGAGCAGCGTGGCCAGATCGACGCGCTGCGTGGCGAGAGCGCGCTCGGGCTCGGCGCGCGCGAGCGCGAGCAGCTGTTCGGCCAGGCGGTTGGCGCGCGTGACGCCGGCCAGCAGGTCGGCGAGCGCTTCGCGCCGCTCCTCGTCGGTGCGCGCGCGCGCCACGAGCTGTGCCTGGATCTGCACCGCCGCGAGCGGCGTACGCAGCTCGTGCGCCGCATCGGCGACGAACGACTTCTGCGTATCGAGCGCGGCGGCGAGGCGCGCGAGCAGGCCGTTCAGCGCATCCACGAGCGGTTTCACCTCGGACGGCAGGCTGCGGCTCGGCAGCGCTTCGAGCGCATCGGGCTGGCGCACCTCGACCGCGCGCGCGACGCGCCCGAGCGGCGCCAAGCCGCGCCCGACGATGATCCAGACCGCGATGCCGAGGAACGGCAGCAGCGCAATCAGCGGCCACAGCGTGCGCAGCGCGACGTTGGCCGCGAGCCGGTTGCGCACGATCACGGGCTGCGCGAGCTGCACGACGTTGTCGCCGACGATCGCGCTATAGACGCGCCAATCACCGCGCGGCGTGTGTTCTGTGGAGAAGCCGAGTTCGGCGCGCGGCGCGAGCGGCGCGCGCGGGTGCGAGAAATACAGCAGACCGCCATTGCGGTTCCAGATCTGGATCACGATGCTCTCGTCGCCGTCGCCATGCGCGCCGAGCACCTGCGAGAACGATTCGGACGGCAGCGCCGCGGCGATCTCCTGGAGCTGATAGTCGAACAGTTCGTTGGCCTCGGCGAGCGCCTGGCGGTAAATGAGCCAGCCGGCCAGGCCGAGCCCCGCCACCATCAGCGCGAGCAGCCAGATCAGCAGTTGGCGTCGAATCGAGAACCGCACGCGCTACGCTTCCTTGACGATCATGTAACCGAGGCCGCGCACGTTGCGGATCAGGTCGGCGCCGAGCTTCTTGCGCAGCGCATGGATGTAGACCTCGACGGTGTTGCTGCCGATTTCCTCGCCCCAGCCATAGACCTTCTCTTCGAGCTGGCTCTTCGAGAGCACGGCGCCGGGGCGCGCGAGCAACGCCTCGAGCAGCGCGAACTCGCGCGCGGACAGCGCGACGGGCTGCTCGGCGAGCGTCACGCGGTGCGAGGCGGGATCGAGCGTTAATGCGCCGTAACGGATCTGCGGCTCGCTGCGGCCGGCCTGGCGGCGCAGCAGCGCGCGCATG
The DNA here is from genome assembly GCA_963512745.1 of uncultured Burkholderia sp. GTDB lineage: Bacteria > Pseudomonadota > Gammaproteobacteria > Burkholderiales > Burkholderiaceae > Burkholderia. The sequence continues at coordinate 4,116 of CAUPOD010000239.1, forward strand.
CGGGCCGCGAGTTCGTCGAGATCGAACGGTTTGACGAGGTAATCGTCGGCGCCCGCGTCGAGGCCCTTGACGCGCTCGGCCACGGCGTCGCGCGCGGTCAGGATCAGCACGGGCAGCCCATGGCCGCGCGCGCGCAAGGTGCGCAGGACCTCGATGCCGTCGCGCTTGGGCAGACCGAGATCGAGCAGCATCAGATCGTAGATCTCGCCGGCCGCGAGCGCGGTGAGCACGGATTCGCCGTCCTGCACCCAGTCCACGGCCCAGCCGTCGGCCTTGAGCGCGCGGCGCACGCCTTCGGCAATCATGCGGTCATCTTCGACTAACAATATGCGCATGGCGCAAGCGGCTCGGTGCGGTTGGGACGGTCCATTGTAGCGCCCTCGCGCGGGCGCTCCCAAACGGGCGCCGCGCATCGCCTCGAGCAGCGGGCCGGCCCTAGCCGCCGCGCGCGCCGATTTCCTTGCTTCAGCCCCCGGTAGTTACGCATGCGCCGCCCATATCTCTACAATGTCGCGTGGCCGCCGCCAGCGCCGTGCGCGGAGCCCGTTCCGACCTCCCGATTCATGAACAACAACAGCCTTCGCCCGTCCACCGTTTCCGGTCCGTTTTCCTTCGTCGGCGCCCGCCTCGGCTTGCCCATCGGCCTCGCCGCTGCCGCCGCGCTGACGTTCGGCACCGCGCCCGCCGCGTACGCCCAGACATCCGCCGCGCACAAGCACGCTGCGCATGCAGCCGCGATCCATGCCACCGCCCACGGCACGCGCGCCGCTCAGACCGCGCGCGCGGCGCAAACC
>CAUPOD010000240.1:0-4899 GCA_963512745.1 uncultured Burkholderia sp.
CGCCCTTCGCGCACCGGGGGCTGCGGTTTTTGGTGCTCGGCGCGATCGCGCAACTGGCAAGTTTCCTGTACCTGAGCACGCTGATTTTTTCGGGCGCGCGCCTGGCCGAGCATTTCCGCCGGCGCCGCCTGCTGGCGGCCGGCGCGTCGGGCGGCGTGGGCGGCTTGTTCATCGGCTTCAGCGTCAAATTGGCGCTGGCCACGCTGCAATGAACCGTAGCCGCCGCGGTAGCCGTCCCCCGCTTGCATCCACGATTATTTATTGAGTTTTAGAGCCATGCCAAAACGCACAGATATCAAGAGCATCCTCATCATCGGCGCCGGCCCGATCATCATCGGCCAGGCGTGCGAGTTCGACTACTCGGGCGCGCAGGCATGCAAGGCGCTGCGCGAGGAAGGCTACAAGGTCATCCTCGTCAACAGCAACCCGGCGACGATCATGACGGACCCGAACACGGCCGACGTCACGTACATCGAGCCGATCACATGGGAAGTCGTCGAGCGCATCATCGAGAAGGAGCGCCCCGACGCGATCCTGCCGACCATGGGCGGCCAGACCGCGCTGAACTGCGCGCTCGATCTGCACGCGCACGGCGTGCTCGAGAAGTACAACGTCGAGCTGATCGGCGCGTCGCCCGAGGCGATCGACAAGGCCGAAGACCGCCAGAAGTTCAAGGAAGCGATGACCAAGATCGGCCTCGGCTCGGCCCGCTCGGGTATCGCGCATTCGATGGAAGAGGCGCTCAAGGTGCAGGCCGAGATCGTCGCGGCCACGGGCGGCAGCGGCTACCCCGTCGTGATCCGTCCGTCGTTCACGCTCGGCGGCTCGGGCGGCGGCATCGCGTACAACCGCGACGAGTTCGAAGAGATCTGCAAGCGCGGCCTCGACCTGTCGCCGACGCGCGAACTGCTCATCGAAGAATCGCTGCTCGGCTGGAAAGAGTACGAAATGGAAGTCGTGCGCGACCGCGCCGACAACTGCATCATCGTGTGCTCGATCGAAAACCTCGACCCGATGGGCGTGCACACGGGCGACTCGATCACCGTCGCACCCGCGCAGACGCTCACCGACAAGGAATACCAGATCCTGCGTAACGCATCGCTCGCGGTGCTGCGCGAGATCGGCGTCGATACGGGCGGTTCGAACGTGCAGTTCGCGATCAACCCGAACGACGGCCGCATGGTCGTGATCGAAATGAACCCGCGCGTGTCGCGTTCGTCGGCGCTCGCGTCGAAGGCCACGGGTTTCCCGATCGCCAAGGTCGCCGCGAAGCTCGCGGTCGGCTACACGCTCGACGAGCTCAAGAACGACATCACGGGCGGCGCGACGCCGGCCTCGTTCGAGCCGACCATCGACTACGTCGTGACCAAGATCCCGCGCTTCGCGTTCGAGAAGTTCCGCGAGGCCGACCCGCGCCTGACCACGCAGATGAAGTCGGTCGGCGAGGTGATGGCGATCGGGCGCACGTTCCAGGAATCGTTCCAGAAGGCGCTGCGCGGTCTCGAAGTCGGCGTCGACGGTCTCGACGAGAAGACCACCAACCGCGACGAGATCATCGGCCAGCTGCGCGAGCCGGGCCCGGACCGCATCTGGTACGTGGGCGACGCGTTCCGCGTCGGCATGACGCTGGAAGAAGTGTTCGAGCAGACCAAGATCGACCCGTGGTTCCTCGAGCAGATCGAGCAGATCATCCAGAAGGAAAAGGCGGTTGCGGGCCGCACGCTCGCGAGCCTGTCCAAGGAAGAGCTGCGCTACCTGAAGCAGAGCGGCTTCTCCGACCGCCGCCTGGCCAAGCTGTTCGACGTGCGTCCGGCCGACGTGCGCGCGCGCCGCGTGGCGCTCGGCGTGCGTCCGGTCTACAAGCGCGTGGACACTTGCGCGGCCGAGTTCCCGACCAACACCGCGTACCTGTACTCGACCTACGAGGAAGAGTGCGAGGCCGAACCCACCAGCAACAAGAAGATCATGGTGCTCGGCGGCGGCCCGAACCGGATCGGCCAGGGCATCGAGTTCGACTACTGCTGCGTGCATGCCGAGCTCGCGATGCGCGAGGACGGCTATGAGACGATCATGGTCAACTGCAATCCCGAAACCGTCTCGACCGACTACGATACGTCCGATCGCCTGTACTTCGAACCGCTGACGCTCGAAGACGTGCTCGAAATCGTCGACCGCGAAAAGCCGGTCGGCGTGATCGTGCAGTACGGCGGCCAGACCCCGCTCAAGCTCGCGCTCGATCTCGAAGCGAACGGCGTGCCGATCGTCGGCACCTCGCCCGACATGATCGACGCGGCCGAAGACCGCGAGCGCTTCCAGAAGCTGCTGCAGGACCTCGGCCTGCGCCAGCCGCCGAACCGCACCGCGCGCGCGGAAGACGAAGCGCTCAAGCTCGCCGACGAAATCGGCTATCCGCTCGTCGTGCGCCCGTCGTACGTGCTCGGCGGCCGCGCGATGGAAATCGTCCACGAGCCGCGCGACCTCGAGCGCTACATGCGCGAGGCCGTCAAGGTCAGCAACGATTCCCCGGTGCTGCTCGACCGCTTCCTGAACGACGCGATCGAATGCGACGTGGACTGCATCTGCGACGGCGAGAACGTGTTCATCGGCGGCGTGATGGAGCACATCGAACAAGCGGGCGTGCACTCGGGCGACTCGGCGTGCTCGCTGCCGCCGTACTCGCTGTCGGCCGCGACCGTCGAGGAACTGAAGCGTCAAACCGCCGCGATGGCGAAGGCGCTGCACGTGGTCGGCCTCATGAACGTGCAGTTCGCGATCCAGCAAGTGCCGCAGGCCGACGGTTCGGTCGAGGACGTGATCTACGTGCTCGAAGTGAACCCGCGCGCGTCGCGCACGGTGCCGTACGTGTCGAAGGCCACGAGCCTGCCGCTCGCGAAGATCGCGGCGCGCGCGATGGTCGGCCAGACGCTGGCTGAACAGGGCGTGACGAAGGAAGTCGTGCCGCCGTACTTCAGCGTCAAGGAAGCGGTGTTCCCGTTCATCAAGTTCCCGACCGTCGATCCGGTGCTCGGACCCGAAATGCGTTCGACGGGCGAAGTCATGGGCGTCGGCCAGACCTTCGGCGAGGCGCTGTTCAAGTCGCAGCTCGCGGCCGGTTCGCGTCTGCCCGAGTCGGGCACGGTGCTGCTGACCGTGATGGACGCCGACAAGCCGAAGGCCGTCGAAGTCGCGCGCATGTTGCACGAACTCGGCTACCCGATCGTCGCGACCAAGGGCACGGCGGCCGCGATCGAAGCGGCCGGGATCCCGGTCAAGGTCGTGAACAAGGTCAAGGACGGCCGTCCGCACATCGTCGACATGATCAAGAACGGCGAGATCGCGCTGGTCTTCACGACCGTGGACGAAACGCGCACGGCGATCGCCGATTCGCGCTCGATCCGCACGAGTGCACAGGCCAACAAGGTCACGTACTACACCACGATGTCGGGTGCGCGCGCGGCCGTCGAGGGCTTGCGGTACCTGAAGGATCTCGAAGTGTATGATTTACAAGGTCTGCACGCTCGCCTAAACTAAGGCGTCGAGTGTCGGCGGAAGTCGGGTCACACCCGGGTTCCATCGAGAGCCGAAGCAGTATGTGCCGCGGTTGGCGGTGTTCCGGCAAAGTTTGCCGGGGTGCCGCCCAATCGCGGTGATTTTTTTTATGGATGTATTTTGCGATCGAGTTGTATATGAGCACTATTCCCCTGACCAAGCGCGGCGCCGAGCAACTGCGCGACGAGCTGCAGCGCCTCAAGTCGGTCGAACGGCCGGCTGTCATCACTGCGATCGCCGAAGCGCGTGCGCAGGGCGACCTGTCCGAAAACGCCGAATACGACGCGGCCAAGGAAAAGCAGGGCTTTATCGAGGGCCGTATCGCCGAACTCGAATCGAAGCTGTCGGCCGCCCAAATCATCGATCCGGCCACGGTCGATGCCGACGGCCGCGTGGTGTTCGGTTCGACGGTCGAACTCGAGGATCTCGAGTCGGGCGCGGCGGTCACCTATCAAATCGTCGGCGACGACGAGGCCGATATCGAACACGGCCTGATCTCCGTCAGCTCGCCGATCGCGCGCGCGCTGATCGGCAAGAACGAAGGCGACGTCGCGGCCGTGCAAGCCCCGAGCGGCGTGCGCAAGTACGAGATCATCACGGTCAGCTATGTCTGAACCCGTCGGCGTCAGCATTGCGCACCGCGTGTTCGCGGTGCTGGCCGCGCTGTGGGTCGGCAGCCAGTTGACGGTCGGTTATCTAGTGGCGCCCATTCTGTTCACGACGCTCGAGCCGGCCGCGGCCGGGCAGGTCGCTTCGCGCCTGTTCGGCATCGAGGGCTGGATCGGGGCGGTCGGTGGCGTGGTGCTGATGTTCCTGGCGCGGCGCTTCGCGCGCGGCGGCGAGCGGGGCTATCGCCCGTTGCTGGCGCTGTCGGGCGGCATGCTGCTGTGCGCCGTGATCGGCCTGGCGATGCGCCCCTATATGGAAGCGATGCGGATTCAAGCCATGCTCGGCGGCACCGACGTCGCGCATTCCGCATTCGCGGCGCGTTTCGGCGCGATGCACGGTGTGTCCACGCTGATCTACGTGATCGCGAGCATTCTGGGCCTGGTCTTGCTGTGGCTACTGCCGCGGCGCGGCAACGGTCCGGCGCGGGCTTGAAGCGGCCCGCGCCGTTCGGCTTCAATCGTTCTGACGCGAACGCTTGGCGCTGGTCTGGCGCGGCTTGGCCTTCTTGACCGTACCGCCCGCGGTCACGCGCTCGTTGCCGCGCACGACGAGCTTGGTCGGCTTCGGGCGGCGGCCCGGTTTCTGGTCGGGCTTGTGCTTGATGACCTTGACCTCGCGCGGCGCGCGGCCCTTGGGCGCGGCAGCGCGGCCCGTCGCGGCTTCGCGCGCGCTCGGCACGGC
>CAUPOD010000241.1:0-4884 GCA_963512745.1 uncultured Burkholderia sp.
CGCGAGCGCCACGCGCTGCCGCTGGCCGCCCGACAACGCCGCGGGCCAATCGTGCTCGCGTTCGAGCAGGCCGACCTCGGCCAGCACGGCGCGCGCCTCGTCCTTGGTGCCGCGCGGCAATCCGAGCAGCACGTTCTGCATCACCGTTTTCCACGGCAGCAGGCGCGCGTCCTGATACATGATGCGCGTGTCGAGCACCGCGCCGTCCGCGCCGCGCTTGAGCAGCGTGCCGCCGCTCGGCGCCTCCAGCCCGGCCAGCAACCGCAGCAGCGTGGATTTTCCGCAACCGCTGCGGCCCACGATCGCCACGAAGCTGCCGCGCTCGATCGAGAAGTCGAAGCTGTCGAGCACCCGGCGCTCGCCGTACTGCTTGCCGACGCCGCGCAACTGCACGGCGTAGTCGTCGCCCGGCGCCGCTGCGCCGCCGAGCGCGCGGCGCGCGCTATACGCTTGGTCGCGGCGTTCGGCGTCGGCCTCGGCACGTTCGCGCGCGGCGAGATCTTGAACGCGCGGCTGCGCGAGTTCCGCTTCGAGATCCGCGCCCGCGATGCCGGCGTTGGCGAGGCCGTAGAGGCCGTTCAAACTCGTCGCGCTCATGCCTTGGCTCCTGCTTGATAGGCCGGGTGCCAACGCAGCAGCACGCGCTCGAGCCCTTTCGCCAGCACGTCGGCGAGCTTGCCGAGCAGTGCATAGAGAAGAATCCCGACCACGACCACGTCGGTCTGCAGGAATTCGCGTGCGTTCATCGTCATATAGCCGATGCCCGATTGCGCGGAGATGGTTTCGGCCACGATCAGCATGACCCACATGAGGCCGAGCGCGAAGCGCAGCCCGACCAGGATCGACGGCAGCGCACCGGGCAGGATCACGTCGCGGTACAGCGCGAAACCCTTGAGGCCGTAGCTCTTCGCCATCTCGATCAGTTGCGGATCGACCGAGCGGATACCGTGGTAGGTGTTGATGTAGACGGGAAAGAACACGCCGAGCGACACCAGAAACAGCTTGGCTTTCTCGTCGATGCCGAACCACAGGATCACGAGCGGAATCATCGCGAGCGCGGGGATATTACGCACCATCTGGATCGTCGAATCGAGCGCGGCCTCGGCGAACTTCGACACGCCGGTCGCAAGCCCGAGCAGCAGCCCGATGCCGCCGCCGACCACGAGGCCGCACAGCGCGCGCCATGCGCTGACCTTCACGTTGGCCCACAAATCGCCCGATTCGATCAAGCTCCAGGCCGCGCGCAGCACGGCCAGCGGCTCGGGCAGCACGTTGCTGTGCAGCACCCCCGCGCGTGCCGCGTATTCCCACGCGACGAGCAGCGCGGCCGGCACGAGCCACGGCGCGGCGGCACGCAAGGCATGGCGCACGGTTTGCGACGAGCCGAGTCGAAGATCCGTCATGATGGGCTCCGCTTAGCTCTGGCTGACGCGCGGCAGGTACTCGTTCGCGACCACCTCGCCGAACGGCCCCGACAGCGGTCCCGCCGGACGCTTGACGGCGCCGCCCTTGATCAGCGGAAACACGAGTTCGGCGAAACGGTACGATTCCTCGAGATGCGGATAGCCGGACAGGATGAAGGTTTCGATGCCGAGCGACGCGTATTCGCGCATGCGTTCGGCCACCTGCTCCGCGCTGCCGACGAGCGCCGTGCCGGCGCCGCCGCGCACGAGGCCCACGCCGGCCCACAGGTTCGGATAGATCTCGAGCTGCTCGCGGCCGCCGCGCTTGCCGCCGTGCAGCGCGGCCATGCGCCGCTGCCCTTCCGAATCCATCTTCGCAAACGCCTGCTGCGCGCGCGCGATGGTGTCGTCGTCGAGACGGCTGATCAGGCGATCCGCATCGGCCCACGCCTCTTCCTCGGTTTCGCGCACGATCACGTGCAGCCGAATCCCGAACTTGATCTTGCGGCCTTTCTCGGCCGCGCGCGCGCGGATGTCGTCGAGCTTCTTGGCGACGGCTTCAGGCGGTTCGCCCCAGGTCAGATAGGTATCGATGTGCTCGGCCGCGATCGTGTGCGCGGCCGGCGACGAACCGCCGAACCACAGCGGCGGATAAGGCCGCTGCACGGGCGGATAGAGCACCTTGCCGCCCTTGATGCGCAGCTGCTTGCCGTCGAAATCGACGCCGCTGCCGTCGCCTGCCTTGGCCAGCAGTTCGCGCCAGATGTGCAGGAAATCGTCGGTGATTTCGTAGCGCGTCTCGTGATCGGCGAAGATGCCGTCGCCTTCGAGCTCGGCGGCGTCGCCGCCCGTCACCACGTTGATCAGCAGGCGGCCGCCCGACAGGCGGTCGAGCGTCGCGGCCATGCGCGCGGACAGCGTCGGCGACGACAGGCCCGGGCGCACCGCGACGAGGAATTTGAGGCGCTTGGTCGCGGCCACGAGGCTCGATGCCACGACCCACGCGTCTTCGCACGAGCGGCCCGTCGGCAGCAGCACACCCTCGTAGCCGAGCGTGTCGGCGGCCACGGCCACCTGATGGAAATAATCGTAATCGGTTACGCGCGCGCCCTCGGCGGTACCGAGGTACCGGCTGTCGCCGTGCGTGGGAATAAACCAAAAGACATTCATCTGCTGCACTCCTGCGTGACTGGACATTTACTTTTGTTAGAAAAGCCAGTCTAAGCAGCGCCGATCGATTCCCGAACGATTTATTTGAGCTTAGTTTTTCCGCTTTCGTGCTTTGGGGGAAGAGACCTCAACCGCGCACCGCCGCGGCAGCCACAATGAGAACCGAGAAGACCAGCGCCGGGGCGAGATGCCGGAACGGCTCCCGATTTCGCAGCAACGTGAAGAGCACGCCGATCATGATCGCACCGGCCAGCACGAGTCCTGAAACTCTGGTTCGTTGTCCAAGAAGCAGTGCTGCACTGACCAGTTCGAGCGTGCCGCAGAGCAAATGAAACCAGGCCGGGTAGCCCCAGCGTGCGAAGTCGCGCTTTACCGCACCGCGTCCACTGAGATTGATCACCCCGGCAACCGCGAACAGAACCGCTACGATCGTCGCGAGAATCGAAGCGAGAGAGAAGGCTGTGTTTAACGCCATCGTCATGCTCCCGAGAGGTCCGGAATCAGGCCGGGACCGCGGGGTTCCCACGCAAGCACTCGACGGGCATGCTGACCGCTTATCGTCTGGTCGAGCGCCAGTGCGTCGGCAAATAGCCCAAGCGCTTGACGCGCCTCGTCGAGCGGCCAAAATTCGACGCGCTCGGCGCCGACCGAAGCCCGAATCGCTTCGCCTATTTCCGCGAGGGGCACGGCACCTTCCGCGACTACGTTGAAGATCTGTCCCGCGACTCGACCGTCTCCGCTCGCCATGCGTTCCAAGGCGCTCAGATAGGCCGTCGCGAGATCGTCGACGTGCACGGCAGGCCAGTGGTTGCGCCCATCGCCGACGATTCTCACGCTGCCGTTCTGGCGAGCCATGCCGGCCAGCATGCCGAAGACGCCGCCGCCGTAGCCGTGCACCATCGCCGGCCTCAGAATTGCCGCGGCAATCGAACGGCGAGCCGCGAGCGCCAGCACGCGTTGCTCCACAGCGGGACGCCAGGCGACGAGCGGTGTCGGATCCAGTGCAGATGCTTCGGTCGCGGGTTCGTCCCGCGTATTGCCGTAGACCCAGGTGCCCGACGTATAGATAAACGCCGTGCCCGGCCGCATCTGCGAAAGCATTGCCTCAACCGCGGCCTCGTCGGCAGCTGCGGAAGACGCATCGTTGGTCGACGCCGTATGCACCACGCCGTCCGCAGCACCGGCGGCGTTAGCGAAGGACTGCGGGGCGCGCAAGTCGCCGCGATGCAGTTTCACGCCGAGATGTGCCAGCCCGCTCGCGGCCGCCGACCCTTCGTCGCGCACCAGCGCCGTCACCTGATGGCCGAGGCCGATTGCCTTGCGCGCGACCGCTTGCCCGATGTAGCCCGTACCGCCTGTGATAAAGAGTTCCATAGCGTTCCCTCGAAGATTGACCGCGAATTTGACAAGCACACAAACAAGACTGACCAGTCTCGTTTCCGCAAATCTAAACGAGACTGGTCAGTCTTGTCAATCATTCGACGATCTGTTATTTATTTGGGATGAACACGATCTCTTCCCCCGACCTGAGCCCGCTGCAGCGCCGTAAGCGGACCGCTATCCTCGACGGCGCGAAAACCGTCTTCTTGAATCAGGGCTTCGGCATGGCAACGATGGACGACGTCGCTACGGTCGCCGGCGTCGGCAAACAGACGGTCTACCGCCACTTCAAGTCGAAGGAGGCGCTCTTCGTCGGTCTAGTGAGCTCGATGTGCGCGCAAGTGGGTGAATTTCTTATCGGCGCCCAGGACACGCAACCCGGTCGGTCTCCCGAAGCCGAATTGCGCGAGTTGGGGGGGATGTTGGCGCAAATCCTGACCACGCCGGACAATCTGCGGCTTTACCGCGCGATCGTTGCCGAGGCCGAGCGTCTTCCGGAACTTGGCCGGGTGTTTCACGAAAACGGCGCAAAGGTAGTACGTGCGTTCGCCGCGAAAATCCTGCACAAGCGATTCGACGAACCGACTGCTGCATTGCGCGCGGCGACTTTCGTTCAATTGGTGCTGGGCGACGCGTATCTGGAGCTGTCGATCGGCTATACGGTGCCGGATCTCGAAGCGCGCTTCGGTCTGCAGATTGACGAGGCGGTAGCGGCTGCACTTCGCTAACGAGCGACCGTGTAGGAACGGTGCCTCGGCACGCGAAACAATCCGCCTCTCGACGGCACCCCTATAATGGCGGCCAGATCAGCTCTATCGCGCCTTTCAGGTTGCTAATCCGCGCGCAATGCAAAAACTTATTCTGCCGTTCCTGTCGGGCTTTCTGGCCGCCATCTATTTCCACGAAGCCGCGCTGTCGCTGCTGCACGCGG
>CAUPOD010000242.1:0-4881 GCA_963512745.1 uncultured Burkholderia sp.
GGCATCGGCGGCGTGGTCGGCGGCGGGATCGGCGGAAGCTAGAGCTCGGGCACCGGCGTGAATCCGCTCTCGTCGCTGACCGGTGCCTTGGGCGCGCTGTCCGGCTCCACGAGCGGCGGTTCCGGCGCCACTCCGGCAGGATCGCTCGCACCGGTCACGGCGGTGATCACCACGGTGACGACCACTCTGAACAATTCGACGACATCGACGCCGCTGGCGCCCGTCGGCGGCATTGTCGGCACGCTCACCAATACGCTCAACTCGACCCTGAGCGGCGGCGCGAGCGTCTCGAGCACAGGGACTGGCACCGGCGGCAGCCCGCTCGCGCCGCTGACGGGGGCGCTCAAACTCAAGTAACAACTGCGAATGGCAAAGCATGAAGGGCGCGCAGCCGGCCGGCTGCGCGCCTTTTTCTTTCGCCGGCCGGAAAGACCGAGGAGAAACCGAAGCGCCGCGAGAAACGGCGCGCGGCGCCTCAAATATCGAGCGTCTCCCTGCAACGCGCCTCGAGAAAATCGAGCAGCACACGGATCGCGACGGACCCCTGCCGATGCTGCGGATACACGGCGTTGAGCCGCAACGGGGGCGGCATGAAGGCGCCCAACACCTGCACGAGCTCGCCGCGCGCGAGTGCGGGGCCGACAATGAAATGCGGCTGATAGGCGATGCCGAGCCCGGCGAGCGCCGCGTCGCGCAGCAGTTCGCCGTTATTGGACAACAGCGGCCCGTTCACATCGAAAACCTGCGCTTTGCCGTCCACCACGAATTCCCAGCCGTGACGCTCGTCGTCGCCATACAGCAGGCACGCGTGGCGGCTCAGATCGGCGGGCACGAACGGCACGCCGCAGCCGTCGCGATAGGCAGGACTGCAACACGCGGCCATGCGCAGATGCCCGAGCCTGCGCGCGATCAGCGTCGAATCGCCGAGCTTGCCGATCCGCAGCGCCAGATCGAATCCGCCGCCGATCAAGTCGATACGCTTGTCGCTGAGTTCGGTCTGCAGACGCAGCGCCGGATGCGCGACCAGAAATTCGGCCAGCAGCGGCGACAAATAGCTGATGCCGAACGACATCGGCGCACTGAGCCGCAGGACGCCGCGCAACTCGTTGCGGCGCGTGGACATGGCCTCCTCCGCATCGCTGACTTCGGCCAGGATGCGGTGGGCGCGCGTATAAAAATCCTGGCCCGATTCGGTCACCGCGAGCTTGCGCGTATTGCGTATCAGCAAGCGCACGCCGAGCGCCGTTTCGAGCGCGATCATGCGCCGGCTCACGTATTGCTTGGACAGCATCAGCTTGTCGGCGGCTGCCGTGAAGCTGCCGGCATCGACCGTCGCCACAAAAATCCGCAGATCGTCGAGTTCCATAATTGTCCACCATAACAGGACAGTGATTCGTTCGCCAGCTATTTTAGTCTCATTCGAATTGACCTAATATCTCGTCATCGATCAAGCGGACGCCACCTTCGGCGTTCAACCGATCTCACGGAGGTCATCATGATTGAAGTCAGGAAAGCAAACGAGCGGGGCCGCGGCGAACACGGCTGGCTCAACTCGCGTCATTCGTTTTCGTTCGCCAACTACTACGATCCGAAGCAAGTCGGTTTTTCGGACCTGCTCGTGATCAACGAAGACCGGGTCGCGCCCGGGCGCGGCTTCGGCACGCATCCGCACCGCGACATGGAAATCCTGTCGTACGTGCTCGACGGCGCGCTCGAACATAAGGACTCCATGAATACCGGCTCGATCATCGTGCCGGGCGACGTGCAGTTGATGAGTGCGGGAACGGGCGTCGCGCATAGCGAGTTCAACCACTCGCGCACCGATCCGGTCCACTTCCTGCAGATCTGGATCGGGCCGTCGGTCAAGGGTTCGGCGCCGCGCTATCAGCAGTCGAGCATTCCGGCCGAACACAAGCGCGGCAAGCTGCGGCTCGTGGTATCGCCCGACGGTGCCGACGAATCGCTGAGCGTGCAGCAGGACGTGCGCGTCTATGCGGGCCTGTTCGACGGCGTCGAGCAAGCAAGCCTCGAACTCGCGCCCAACCGCTACGCCTATGTGCATGTGGCGCGCGGAGCGGCGACGGTCAACGGCGTGCGCCTGGAAGCCGGCGACGGCGCGCGGATTCGCGACGAACGCGTATTGAATTTCACGGATGGAGAGAAGGCCGAAGTTTTGGTCTTCGATTTACGCCCGGTTGAAGTAACCGCCGAGTGGGCTTAAGCTCGGCATGCAGCAACGAGCCTCGCTCGATGCGAGGCTCTCTCTAACAAACTCTGATAAAACGGAATGAACACCATGCAATCTACCCTGTGCGAAAAACAACAAGACCTGCTGCTGCTGCTGGCACGCGTGCTGCTGGTCATCCTGTTTCTGATTTTCGGTTGGGAGAAGCTGACCGACTTCTCGGGCACGGCATCCTACATGGCCTCGACCGGCGTACCCGCGCCGACGCTGGCCGCGCTGATCGCGGTGGTCATGGAATTCTTCGTGGGGCTGGCGATCCTCCTGGGCTTCTTCACGCGCCCGCTGGCCATTCTGCTCGCGCTCTATACGCTCGCTACCGCCTTCATCGGCCACCACTACTGGACCATGACGGGCATGGAGCACTACACGAACATGATCAACTTCTATAAGAACGTGAGCATCATGGGCGGTCTGTTTGCGCTCGCCGCAGCCGGCCCCGGCAAGTACTCGATCAACCGCTGCTAAGTCCTAGCGCGACACTTGCACCGTTCGGCGCCCTTCAGGGGGCGCCGAACGCGTTTACGGCTCCCGCAACAACTCAAACCGCTTCCGCGAGCAGTTGCTCCTCGGGCGGCACCGGCGCATGCAAGGTCTGACCGTACTTGTAGAGATCGGCGGTACGGCGAATCCCGAGTTTGCGCATGGCGCTCATCTTCTGCGCGCTGACCGTCTGCTTGCGCTTTTGCAGGTGATCGGCGATCTCTCCGACCGTCAGCCCCGAAACGAACAGGCGCAGTACCTCGGCTTCGCACGGCGAAAGCGCCTGCACCTGTCCGGACTGATGTTGCACCGCGCGCTTCAGGATCTTCTCGCAAAGCGGCGACAGGTAATTGCCGCCCGCATAGCCCGCATAGATGGCGGTCAGGATGTGGCCGGTATCGTCGAGCGTGCTGACCACGCCCGTCACCCCCAGCGACAGCATCGATTGAATCGTAACGGCGTTCTCGCGTTCGATCAGCGACACGACGCGCAGTTTCGGATAACGCTTCTTCACCTGCGACAGCAGTGCCAGGCCGTTATCGGATTCGAGCTCGCGCGAGGGGCTGCCGATCAACGTGACGTCGCCGGCGTCGCTGGCCAGGCCGTCGAGCAATTCGGACGAGCCCACGCTCATGCAGGTCAGATCGATTGCCGGCACCTGTGCCAGCACGTGCTTGAGTCCTTCTAAGATCAGCGGGTGACTGTCGGCAAGCGACACCCGGATATGAAACCGTTCCATCTTTTCCTCGCGGTAAAACCGTGGCCATCCATCCAAGCTGTGCCTCGAGGTCGATGGTGCCGCCGAAATGGCGTGCGGCGACCGATGGCTAGCCCGATTTTTATTACAAATCCCATACAGTTATGGCGAGACTAGCACAAATATGAAATATTCTGATAACTAATTCGTATGAAATCGATCTGCGTGACAATCTTTCGCAAATTTGAGCGCTAGATGCGCGACGTTTCCGCACGTTGCCGTCAGTTGCACAACGGCAAAGGGCGCATCGATTCGCGGCATCATGCCGCACCCCGTTCACATGGCACTATGTACGTTGACCCAGCATGGAACGATGCGATGAGTACACTCCAACCCTATACTGCCGACCCGATCACCCGCGACGACGTCGCCGCGCTCGGGGGCGCAACGGTCGTCGAATTCGGCGCCAACTGGTGCGGCATTTGCGCGGCCGCGCAACCCGCCATCCCCGACCCCTTTCGCGCGCCACCCGCCGTCCGGCACTTTAAAAAACAATAACGCCGCGGCCGGCCCCGCGGGCGCGCGGTCGGCATAAATCAGTGGCCGACGCTCGTGTTTCTACGCGACGGCGTCGAGGTCGCGCGCGTGGTGCGCCCGCTCGATGCCGCGCAGATCGAGGCCGAAGGCTTCGCTGCGCTGACCGCAACCACCGGTACCGGAAACGCATGAAACAAGCGATTCAACACGTTGCGATCGAGGCGCGCGGACGCGGCCTCTTCGAGTTCACGCCGCAGGTGCGGGCGTTCGTCGAGCAGCAATCGATCCGTACGGGGCTGCTGACCGTGTTTTGCCGGCATACGTCGGCGTCGCTGCTGATTCAGGAGAATGCCGATCCGTCCGTGCGGCGCGATCTGGAGCGCTATTTCGCGGCGCTCGCGCCCGAAGGCGATTCGCTCTACGAGCACGACGCCGAAGGCCCGGACGACATGCCCGCGCATCTGCGCACGGCGCTCACGCAAGTGCAGTTGTCGATCCCGGTCGAGCATGGGCGCATGGTGCTCGGAACCTGGCAGGGAATCTATCTGTTCGAGCACCGGCGCGCGGCGCAGCGGCGCGACGTGGTGTTGTACGTGATCGGGGACTGAGCGAGCCCCCGCGAGAGCGCTCGTCCCCGGGCAGCCGTATCAGGGCTGCGCGTTCTACGCGCGCGGCGCGCGAAAGCACAGGCATAAACACAGCGGCAGTACGACCAACGCCGCGCCCGTGAAAAACGTAACCGGAGCGCCGAAGCGCGCCCAAAGCTCCCCCGCAAGGGCACTCGCGAGCAGCATGCAGATGCCGCCGATCAAATTGAACACGCCGAACGCCGTGCCGCGCAGGCTGGCCGGCGCCGCTTCGGACACCATCGCCGCCAGAATGCCCTGCGTGAAGCCCATATGCAGCCCCCACACCGCCGTGC
>CAUPOD010000243.1:0-4876 GCA_963512745.1 uncultured Burkholderia sp.
GGCCGCGCAGCGCGAGGGTTTGCTTTGAACGGCCGCTAGCGGGGCGCCGGGCGCGCGCGCGGAACCCGGACTAAAATAAGCCTCCGATCCGCCCTCCCTCCAGGTTTTCCGCAATGTCCCAAGTCATCGCCACCGATCTCGACGGCACCCTGCTCAACAGCGACCACCAGCTCGATGCCTACACCGTCGAAACGGTTCGAGCGCTGGCCGCGCGCGGCGTGCAGTTCGTGCTCGCCACGGGGCGTCACGCCGTCGACGTCGCCGGCATCCGCGACGTGCTCGGCATCGCCCCGTATCTGATTTCCTCGAACGGCGCGCGCGTCCACGCGCCCGACGGCGCGCTGCTTCACGCGCGCGATCTGCCCGCCGGGACGGTGCGCGCGCTCGTGCGGCCGGAACTGGTAGGCGAGCACGGGCGCGTGATCGTCAATCTGTTTACGGAGCGCGAGTGGCTGATCGACCGCGATGCGCCGCATCTGCTCGACATGCATCAGGACTCGGGCTTCGCCTACCAGCAGATCGATCTGCTCGCATACGCCGGCGAGGGCGTGGCCAAGGTGCTCTATATCGGCGATCCGGCCGATCTGCGCGTCATCGCCGAACGGCTCGCGCAGACCTTCGGCGATGCGCTCTACGTGACCTACTCGTTGCCCGATTGCCTCGAAGTGATGGCAGCGGGCGTGTCCAAGGGCCAGGCGCTCGGCCTCGTGCTCGAACGGATCGGCGTGCCGGCCGCCGCGTGCGTCGCATTCGGCGACAACCTGAACGATATCGACATGCTCGAAACGGCCGGCCGCCCGTACATGATGGCCAATGCCCATCCGCTGCTGGCCGAGCGCCTGCCGCACGTGCCGCGCATCGGCCGCAACGACGAAGCCGCCGTCGCGCGGCAACTGAGCGCGTTGTTCGGGCTGCCCGCGCATGCGCTGCCGCCTGCCGCGTAGCAAGCGTCAACGATTGTCAGAGGGCGCGGGGGACAATTGAATTGTTATTAGAATGGTCATGCATAACCCGATCCTTATATCTTGAGAAAGTCTTTTAAAAACAACAAGATATAATTCTAATAACAGTGCGGTGCGCGTGAATTGCCCGGGTGGGAGGGGACCATGTCTCAATACGCGAAGCTGAAAGAGCAAATCTCCAGGCTTCAAGCGCAGGCCGAAGAGGTGCGGCGCCAGGAAGTCGAAGCGGTGATCGCCGAGGTGCGGAGCAAGATCGCGGAATACGGTTTGACGGCCGAGGATCTCGGCTTCGCCGAGCGCGCCAAGCGCGGGCGCCCGCCGAAGAAGGCGCCGCTGCCGCCCAAGTACCGCGATCCCAAGAGCGGGCAGACCTGGAGCGGGCGCGGCAAGCCGCCGAACTGGATCGCCGGCAAGAACCGCGAGCGTTTTTTGATCGAATAACGCGCGCGGCCGATTGCGGCGCGAATCGGGTGGCGAATTAACAACAGACAAATCGCCGGGCAAAAGCCAATTACTTTTTCGCCAACTAAGTAAAAACGCTTATTGCTTCTCCCTATCATTAAATTATGAATAATTAATGATAGGGTGAGCTGGGCGTATTTTCTTATCGAACCTATCGAAACGCGCGCTTCGTCCCGGTCGGCCAGGCCGCCCCTCGCGCCCCCGTAAATCCTTTCCTGGCATGGCTTGGAGGGATTCTTCCAAGCTCCGCGAAAGCGTTGCCGAACACGCGTTTAGCGCGCCTCGTTCCCATCAAGGTGAGGCTGCCGCAACGGATCCGCGAACCGTCTCCGAGCGTAATTCCGGTGTAGGAATATTCTTACGTTAATTACAGAAAAATCCGTCATCGTTTACTCGCCTTCCCTGATATTCGCCGCAAAATCGTTTGCGCAAAATGCAGACGTAAGACTTAAAACGAGCCGCGCGTTCGCAATGATCGTGACGAAAGCGACGAGCTCACAAAATCAACGGCCACAAGTCTACGGGGAAGTACCATGAGCTCAACGGTTAGCAGTGAAATGCTCACTGAGATCAAGGAAGTTAATCTGTCGTATCTGCTGCTCGTGCAGCGCCTGCTGCGCGAAGACAAGGCGATGGGCATGTTCCGCATGGGGGTCTCGCAAGAGATGGCGGACGTGTTGTCCAACCTCACGCTGGCCCAGACGGTCAAACTGGCCGCCTCCAATCAAATCCTCTGCCGTTTCCGTTTCGACGACCATGCCTTTCTGTCGGCGCTTGCCGATAAAGGCCGGAGCGCCGCGACCACGCTCGCCCATGCCGCCATCGTGATGGCCGGCCAGCCGGCGGAAAGCCTGCGCTGACGCATTTTAGAAACGCATCGTCGCAAACGTTTCGTCCCTATTTTCGGCCCGGCGCGGCCGGGTGCGGGCGCGCGTGCGAACAATAAGAAACGAAATCCGAGGGATAGTCATGGCAACCAAAAGCGTGGTGGTCGAGGTCAAGGAAATCACCTTGGCGATCGAGTTGATCGAGCTCGGGGCGCGTCTGCAGCTGCTGGAGTCGGAGACGCATCTGTCGCGCGACCGCTTGATCAAGCTCTATAAGGAATTGAAGGGCGCGTCGCCGCCGAAGGGCATGCTGCCGTTTTCGACCGACTGGTTCATGACCTGGCAGCCGAACATCCATTCCTCGCTGTTCTACAACATCTACCGCTTCATGAGCCAGCACGGCGGCTGCGAATCGATCCAGGCGATCGTGAAAAGCTACCGGCTCTACCTGGAGCACGTGGGCTTGTCCGGCGACGAGGCCGTGCTGAGCCTGACGCGCGCGTGGACGCTCGTGCGCTTCTTCGATTCCGGCATGCTGAGCACGGCGCCGTGCACGCGCTGCGGCGGTCATTTTGTCGCGCATGCGCACGATCCGCAGCAGGGTTTCGTGTGCGGGCTGTGCCAGCCGCCGTCGCGTGCGGGCAAGACGCGCAAGGCCGCCGCGCTCGCGGAACGCGCGGCGCTCGCGGCCTGATTTTTCGGCGCACGCCAGGGCGCCGCGACCCTCAAAGTTTTTAGTCCGCCTGCCGTAAACCACTTAAGAGCGGCTTTCTCGCCGCGCATTCCAAAAGGGGTCCGGCAAGTGCTGATAATTCTGGGAGCGGTTGTGACGCTGTTGTCCGTGTTCGGCGGCTATATGCTGGCGGGCGGGCACCTGGCCGCTCTGCTGCAGCCGATCGAGGTGCTGATGATCGTCGGCGCGGGCGTCGGCGCGTTCATTCTCGGCAACGGCGGCAAGACGATTCGCGCGACGCTGCGCCTGCTGCCGTCGCTGTTCAAGCCCGCGAAATACAACAAAGAAATCTACATGGAGCTGATGGCGCTCCTGTATGTGCTGCTGGCCAAGGCGCGCCGCGAAGGCACGCTCGCGCTCGAAGCCGACATCGACGATCCGGCCCAGAGCGCGATCTTCACGCAATATCCGAAGCTGCTCGCCGACCACCACATCGTCGACTTTCTGACCGACTACCTGCGCCTCATGGTGGGCGGCACCATGAACGCGTTCGAGATCGAGAGCCTCATGGACGAGGAGATCGAGACGCATCACGCCGAGGGCGAGGCGCCCGTGCACGCGCTGATGCGCGCGGGCGACGCGATGCCGGCGTTCGGCATCGTGGCGGCGGTGATGGGCGTGGTGCACACGATGGCCTCGGCCGACAAGCCGCCCGCGGTGCTCGGCGCGATGATCGCGCAGGCGCTGGTCGGCACCTTCCTCGGGATTCTGCTTGCCTATGGGCTGGTGTCGCCGCTCGCGAGCCTGGCCGAACAGCGCGTGGCCGAATCCACCAAGATGCTCCAGTGCATCAAGGTCACGATCCTCGCGACGCTCAACGGCTATCAGCCCGCGATTGCGGTGGAGTTCGGCCGCAAGGTGCTGTTCTCGACCGAGCGTCCGTCGTTCGCCGAGCTCGAAGAGCACGTGCGGCGCGTGAAGGCCAAGTGAGCGGGAGGCGGACATGAGCAGACCCGGTGGATCCAGCGAACCCGCGATCGTCGTCAAGCGCGCGTCGGCATCGCGCAAGAAGGGGCATCACAGCGGCGCGTGGAAGCTCGCGTACGCGGACTTCATGACCGCGATGATGGCGTTCTTCCTGCTGATGTGGCTGCTCAGCTCGGCTACGCCGGTGGAACTCAAGGGGATCGCAGAATATTTCAACACGCCGCTGCGCGCCGCGCTGTTCGGCACCGGCAAGCGCAGCGCCGAGGATTCGAGCGTGATCGACGGCGGCGGGCGCGATCTGTCGAGCATCCAGAACGGCGTGTCGCGCCGCACCGACGGCACGATCAAGCTCGCCGAGCGCATCGCGAAGCAGAGCGGCGACGCGAACAACGCGCAGCAGGGCATGGCCGACAAGCGCGAGGAAGCGCGTCTGCACGAGCTGCAGATCAAGCTCATGGACGCGATCGAGGCGAATCCGACGCTGCGCCAGTTCAAGCAGCAGATCCGCATCGATTCGACGCTGACGGGGCTGCGCATCGAGATCGTCGATAGCCAGAAGCGGCCGATGTTCGCGCTGTCGAGCGATCGCGTCGAGCCGTACATGCGCGACATCCTGCGCGAGATCGGCAAAACCCTCAACGAAGTGCCGAACCGCGTGGTGGTGCAGGGCCATACCGATGCGCTCGCCTATGCGGGCGGCGGCAGCGGCTATACCAACTGGGAGTTGTCGACGGACCGCGCGAATGCGTCGCGCCGCGAATTGATCGCGGGCGGCATGGACGACACCAAGGTGCTGCGCGTGATCGGCCTCGCGTCGACGCAGAACCTGAACAAGGCCGATCCGCTCGATCCGGAGAACCGGCGCATCAGCATCATCGTGCTGAACCACCATTCGGAGGAAGCGATGATGCGCGACGACACGACCGCGACCACGCTGTCGTCGGACGCGGCCGGCTCCACCAAGC
>CAUPOD010000244.1:0-4857 GCA_963512745.1 uncultured Burkholderia sp.
GCGCAGCGCCTCGCCGGCACGCTGCAGCGCCGTACCGAACGCGGCGCGGCGCGCGTCGCATCGCTGGCCGCGAGCCTCGAGGCATTGAGCCCGCAGCGCACGCTGGAGCGCGGCTATGCGGCGCTGATCGACATCAAGACCGGCAGCGCCCTGCGCTCTCCCGCGGGGCTCGTACCGAAGCGGCGTCTGGCCGTGCATCTGGCCGAAGGGATTGCCGACGTCACGCTGGCCGACGTGCAGCCGCGTTTGCCCGACGCGTATTGAGAGTAAGCGAGTAAGCGCGCGAACGCACATGCATGCGGGCGCGAGGGCGCGCCCGCATACCCCGCCGGTTTGCGGGGTTATTCGGTTCTCGCCTACAATCGGATGCTTAGTTGCACCATCGAGTACCCCCCTCCACATACGCTTCAAGGAATCGCCATGGCATTTACCCTTCCGCCGCTGCCGTACGCCGAAGACGCGCTCGCGCCGTACATGTCGCTGGAAACCGTACAGTTCCACTACGGCAAGCACCATCAAGCCTACGTGACGAATCTCAACAACCTGGTGCCGGGCACCGAGTTCGAGAACCTGTCGCTGGAAGAGATCATCAAGAAGTCGTCGGGCCCGATCTTCAACAATGCCGCCCAGATCTGGAATCACACGTTCTTCTGGAACAGCCTGAAGCCGAACGGCGGCGGCGCCCCGACCGGCGCGCTGGCCGACGCGATCAACGCCAAGTGGGGTTCGTTCGACGCGTTCAAGGAAGCCTTCACGAAGGCCGCGGTCGGCACGTTCGGTTCGGGCTGGGCGTGGCTGGTCAAGAAGGCCGACGGCACGCTCGACGTCGTTTCGACGAGCAACGCCGCCACGCCGCTCACGACCGACGCGAAGGCACTGCTCACGATCGACGTGTGGGAACACGCGTACTACATCGACTTCCGCAATGCGCGTCCGAAGTTCGTCGAGACCTATTGGAACCTCGTGAACTGGGATTTTGTCGCGAAGAATTTCGCCTAAGCGCGACGGCTTTCCCCGCGGCGTCCGAGCGGCGCCGCGCAGCCATGCAAGCCCCCGCAAGGGGGCTTTTGTTTTGGCGGCGGCAACTCGTTCCATTGCGGGGCAGGGCGTGGCCGCCCGCGCCGCCTCGATCGAGGAAACGCTCGAAACGCGCGCTCGAGCGCTGCGCACGGGCGGCGCGCCGCGACGGACGTGCTATCGTTGACCGACAAGATTTTTATCAGAAAAGAAGGGAGACGCGCGCGATGAGGACTCTGGTCGATCAACTGGCGCAATACGCGGCATACCACCGCGATCTACGCAATATCGTCACGCATCTGTTCGGTATTCCGATGATCGTGGCGGCCGTGACGATCCTGCTCGCGCGCCCGGTCTTCGCGCATGCGGGCGTCGTGCAAGTCACGCCCGCGCTGCTCGTCGCGCTGGCGCTGGCGCTCTACTATCTACGGCTCGATCTGCGTTTCGGCCTGGCCATGGGCGCGCTGCTCGCGCTCTCGCTGTGGCTCGCGCAGGCGTGCGCGGCGCTGCCCACGGCGGCGTGGCTCGGCTGGGGTATCGGCCTGTTCGTGGTCGGCTGGGCGATCCAGTTCGTCGGTCACTATTTCGAGGGGCGCAAGCCTGCGTTCGTGGACGATCTGGTCGGCCTCGCGATCGGCCCGCTGTTCGTGGTGGCCGAGGTCGCGTTCTTCGCGGGGCTACGCGGCGAAGTGCGCGCCGAAGTCGAACGCCGCGCGGGGCCCGTGCGCGGCGGGGCGCAGGCAAGCGCTTGATGCTCGCTTGAAGCGGGCTGCGCAAGTCCGCAGCGCAGCTCAATGGCGGCGCGCCGAAGTTTCCCAGTTGATGTCCACGCACAGCACCTGCATGCCGTGCGGCGCGGGCGCCGCGATCGAGGCCGTCACGCACAGATGGGCTTCGTTGATCGACAGATAGGGCGCCGTGATCTGCACCGTGCCCGGCGCGCGCATCGCGCCGATAAAGTACGCGCGCCGCTCCCAGCTCGCGCCCTCCGAGTGCAGCAGCGGGCGGAAGCGCTTGGCGCGCTGCGAGACGTGGTAGCGCGGCACGAGGTTGTCGCCGATCTGGCGCCCCGACGCGTCGAGCATGAAGCATCGCGCGGTGTCCGGAAGCCCGAGCAGATCGTGCGCGGCTTGCGTGAGCGGCGCGCCTTCGGTGAGGCGCACGCTCGCCTGTTCGAGCGCGGCCGCGTACGGCGCAAGGCGCGCCTGCTGCGCGCGCTCGCGTTCGCCGACGCGCCGGCGCAGCGCATCGGCCAGCGTCTCGAGGCGTTGCGCGGCCGTCTCGGGCTGCACGGGCTCGACGCTCGGCGCCGCGAAATACTGGCCCTGCACGAAATCGACGTTGCATTCGAGCGCGATCATCGCTTCGCGCTCGGTGCTCAAGCCGCCCATGAGCACGAGCTGGCCCGACTCGTGCAGCAGCGAGACGAGGCCCGGCAGCACGCGTTCGAGATGCGAGTGCTCGCTAGCTTGCGCAAGAATGCCGCGGTCGAGCGTGACGATATCGGGCAGCAGTTCCCAGACGCGGTCGATGTTCGAATGCTTGGCGCCGAAGCCGCTCAGCGCGATCAGGAAACCCGCCTTGCGCAGCCCGTCGACGATCGCGCCGAAGCGCTGGTTCTCGCCGCCGGCCTGCTCCGGCACCTCGAGCACCACGCGCTGCGGCGGCAGGCCGAGCGCCTTGAGGTTGGCGAGGATCGCGTCGCCGTAGATGGTGTCCATGAGCACGGCCGGGTGCAGGCTCAGGAAGAGCCATTCGTCGTGGCTGTCGAACGCGTGGAAGTTGCCGACGTGCAGCGATTCGGCGAGCCGCCCGAGTTCGAGCAAGTCGCCGCGCCGCGCGGCCTGCGTCAGCACCTCTTGCGCGGCCACCTGCTCGCCGTGCGCGTTCTGCGCGCGCAGCGACGCGTGATAGCCGACGGCACGCCGGTGCGACACCGAAAACACGGGCTGAAACACGCTGAATACCGTGAAGTCGCCGTACAGCACGGTGCGGCGGTTGCCGTCGTCGCCGCGCACCGGGCGCGGCGCCTGGAATCCGGGGGGATCGATATCGATCATGCTCATGGTATTGGCCACTATAGAAACCCTAGTTTAGCCGCGCTAAGCAATCTTCGAGCAAGAAACGTGCGCAATGCCGCACGATGGCACGCTGCGCGGCCTGCGGCGCGCGCACGGTCGCGCCGGAACCGTGCGCGCGTGGGGCGTGCATCCGTCGATAGTGTGAACGCGGATACGGCGCGTGTACTCGGCGCACGCGCTTGGCGCATGATCTGCCGCAATGCTTGCTTCTGGTGCATGCGAACATGGCCGTGCGGGCGGCCGCTGTTCGGCGTCGCGTTCATTCCGCGTCGTCCGTCCGCGCCGAGCTGCCTTTCTTGCCGGCGCGCGTGTCGCCCGAGAGTTGCGCGAAGATGCCCGCCGAGGCCGCGGTGATCAGGCCGACGCACAGAAACGTCGCATGGAAGCTCGAGAGCGCGTGAGTCGGCTGCGTCTCGTGCGTGAACTTCGCGAACGTGGTCAGCATGGTGGCCGCCACGGTCACGCCGAGGCTCATCGACAGCATTTGCACGAGCGAGAACAAGCTGTTGCCGCTGCTCGCGCCGTGCATGCCGAGATCCTTCAAGGTCAGCGTATTCATCGCCGTGAACTGCATCGAGTTGAAACCGCCGAACAGCGCGAGCTGCACGATCATGAGCCAAAGCGGTTCGGTGTCGCTCATGAATGCGAAGCTCGCCATCGCGAGACCGACCATCACCGTGTTGACGAGCAGGATCTTGCGGTAGCCGTAGCGCAGGATCAGGAACGTGATGAGCCGCTTCGAACCCATGCCCGCCGCGGCCGCGGGCAGCATCATCAGGCCCGCGTGAAACGCGTCGTAGCCGAGGCAGATCTGCAGCAGCAGCGGGATCAGATACGGCATCGCGCCGCTGCCGATGCGCGCGAACAGATTGCCGAGCAGGCCGACGCTGAACGTGTGGATCTTGAACAGGTCGAGCGGAAACAGGGGCCGCGCCGTGTTGGCCGCGTACAGGCCGTAGGCCGCGAGGCACGCCATGCTCAGGACCAGCAGCATGAGCACCACCACGTGCTGCATGCCGAGATCGGAGAGCCCGTCGAGCGCGAGCGAGAGGCCCAGCAGGCCCGCGATCAGGAGCAGGTAGCCCTTGATGTCGAACGGTCCCGCGTCGGGGTTGCGCGCGTCCGGCATCGCGAAAAAGCAAACGACACAGCCGACGGCGCCCACCGGCACGTTGATCAGGAAGATCCAGTGCCACGAAGCGATGTGGACGAGCCAGCCGCCCAGCGTCGGCCCGATCAGCGGGCCGATCAGCCCCGGGATCGCGACGAACGACAGCGCCGGCAGATAGCGCTCGGCCGGGAACGTGCGCAGGATCGCGAGGCGCCCGACCGGCAGCAGCATCGCGCCGCCCGCGCCTTGCAGCACGCGGGCTCCTACGAGTTGCGCGAGCGAGGTCGAATTGGCGCACAGGAACGAGGCGAGCGCGAAGACCAGGAGCGCGCTGAAGAACACGCGGCGCGTGCCGAAGCGGTCGGCGAGCCAGCCCGAGATGGGGATCATGAGCGCCATCGTCAGCGAGTAGGCGACCACGACCGAGTGCATGCTCAGCGGCGATTCGCCGAGGCTCGCCGCCATCGACGGCAGCGCGGTGTTGACGATGGTCGCGTCGAGCGCCTGCATGAAGAATCCGGTCGCCACGAGCCAGAGCAGGACGTTGAGCGATTTGTTGCCGGGTGCGGCGGCGGTCGACGAGGCGGAGGACATGAGCGGAAGCGCGCGGGAGAATGCGCCATTGTAGGCAAAGCGCCGCGATCGCGC
>CAUPOD010000245.1:0-4842 GCA_963512745.1 uncultured Burkholderia sp.
ATGGGCCAGGACGGAAAGGTGCTCTGGCTGACGTGGGTGCTGGGCTAAATATTCTCGCCGCCGGTGGTGGGAAACGGCGTCGTTATGGTGCGCACGATCGACGGCCAGGTGGTCGCGTTCGACGCGCAGACGGGCGCGCAGAAGTGGATCTACCGCAGCCCCTCGACGCCGTTGAATCTGCGCGTCTCGGCCGGCATGACCTTTGCCGGCAACGCGGGCGTGCTGGCCGGCTTCGCCGACGGCGAGATGGTCGCGCTCAACCTGCAGACCGGCGATGCGTTCTGGCAGACGGCCGTGTCGTACCCGAAGGGCGTGACCGAGGTCGAACGCCTGAACGACGTGAGCGGGGCGCCCGCGCTGGTCGGCTCGGAAACCTGCGCGGTCACCTATCAGGGCCAGCTCGCGTGCTTCGACGCGAACTCGGGGCGCCCGGTCTGGAACAAGCCGTTCTCGAGCGACACGGGCGTCGCGCAGGACGACACGGTCGTGGCGGGCGGCGACGCTTCGTCGGTCGTGACGGCCTACGACGTGACCAACGGTAAAGAGCTCTGGCACAACGACAAGCTCAAGAACCGCCGCGTCGGCGTGCCTTATCTGCTCGGCCATGCCGTGGTGCTCGGCGATTACCAGGGCTACGTGCACTTCCTGTCGCGCGACGACGGCACGTTCGTCGCGCGCATGAAGACCGACGGCAGCCCGATCACGGCCGCGCCGGTCCTGGCCGGCGAAACCCTCGTGGTGCAGACCCACAATGGCGAGGTCTACGGTTTCCGCCCGCGCTGACGCGCCCGGACCGTTCTGCGCGTGGCCCGCTAGCATGCCGGCCACGCGTTTATTTTTTCGGGCCGCGGGCGCGGCCCGGCGCGTACGGCATATGCGGGCACGGTTCCCAGGCGGACTGGCCTAGCGGCGGCGCGCACGGTCGTGGAATGTGCTAACTTGCTGCAGTGCGCCTCAGGGCGCGTGCATTGACGTATACCCAAGATAAAACTCAGATGAAACCGGTCATTGCCCTCGTCGGGCGCCCCAATGTGGGGAAATCCACGCTGTTCAACCGGCTCACTCGCTCGCGTGACGCGCTCGTCGCGGATCTGCCGGGCCTCACGCGCGACCGCCATTACGGCGAAGGGCGCGTGGGCGAACGGCCTTATCTCGTTGTCGATACGGGCGGTTTCGAACCCGTCGCGAAAGACGGCATCCTGCACGAAATGGCGCGCCAGACGCGCCAGGCCGTCGAAGAATCGGACGTGGTGGTGTTCATCGTCGACGGCCGCAACGGTCTCGCGCCGCAGGACAAGGTCATCGCCGAGTACCTGCGCAAGACGGGCCGGCCGATCTTCCTCGTCGTGAACAAGGCCGAAGGGCAGAAATATTCGGCGGTCGCCGCCGATTTCTATGAGCTCGGCCTCGGCGACCCGCGCGCGATCTCGGGCGCGCACGGCGACGGCGTGACCGACATGATCAACGAAGCGCTCGAAGTCGCTTACGCCGATCAGCCCGAAGAGGAAGCCGAGGATCCGTCCAAGCACGGCATCAAGATCGCGATCGTGGGCCGGCCGAACGTCGGCAAGTCCACGCTCGTCAACGCGCTGCTCGGCGAAGACCGCGTGATCGCGTTCGACATGCCGGGCACCACGCGCGATTCGATCTATATCGATTTCGAACGGAACGGTAAGCTTTACACGCTCATCGATACGGCGGGCCTGCGCCGCCGCGGCAAGGTGTTCGAGGCGATCGAGAAGTTCTCGGTAGTGAAGACGCTCCAGTCGATTTCGGACGCGAACGTCGTGATCCTGCTGCTCGACGCGCACCAGGACATCTCGGACCAGGACGCGCACATCGCGGGCTTCGTCGTGGAGCAGGGCCGCGCGCTCGTGGTGGGCGTGAACAAGTGGGACGGCCTCGACGGCCACCAGCGCGACCAGGTCAAGGCCGAGATCGCGCGCAAGCTCAAGTTCCTCGATTTCGCGAAGTTCCATTTCATCTCGGCGCTCGACAAGACCGGCATCGGCCCGCTCATGCGCTCGGTCGACGACGCGTACGCGGCCGCGATGACCAAGCTGCCGACGCCGAAACTCACGCGCGCGCTGATCGAAGCCGTCGAATTCCAGCAGCCGCGCCGCCGCGGCCCGGTGCGTCCGAAGCTGCGCTACGCGCACCAAGGCGGCCAGAATCCGCCGATCATCGTGATCCACGGCAACGCGCTCGATGCGGTCACGGATACCTACAAACGCTATCTGGAAAACCGTTTCCGCGAAACTTTCTCGCTCACGGGGACTCCATTGCGTATCGAGTTCAGATCCTCGACCAATCCTTACACCAATAAGGATTGAAGTTCGCGTGCTCGCCCCCATCTAGCCCATTGGCCGGCCTGCGGGCGAGCAAGATAAAATCAGCTATAGTGTAAAAATTGACCGACGTTCCCTTTTAATCGTCGGCAATCTAGACCAACCAGCACAACAAGATGGAGTAATGCCATGAGCGCCAAAGGGCAATTGTTACAAGACCCGTTTCTGAATGCACTGCGCAAGGAGCATGTGCCGGTTTCGATCTATCTCGTGAATGGCATCAAGCTGCAAGGCAATATCGAATCCTTCGACCAATACGTCGTCCTGCTGCGCAACACCGTCACGCAAATGGTCTACAAGCACGCCATCTCCACGGTGGTCCCGTCCCGTCCCGTGAATTTCCATCCGGACGCGGAAACCCCCGCCTAATATTTCGCCGCGGTAGGACTCGCCGCGGCTGTCCTGCCCACTATTTTGATACCAGAAAAGTTCATTCCCGCTGCCTTAGTCGGCGTCGACTTCGGCAAAACCGATTTCGAAGCCAGCCTTTCCGAGCTGAGCCTCCTTGCCAAGAGCGCGGGCGCCATGCCTGCCGTCGTGTTGACCGGCCGCCGCGCGAACCCCGATGCCGCGATGTTCATCGGCAGCGGCAAAGTTGAGGAATTGCGCCTCGCGTGCGAAGCGCATCAAGTCGAAATCGTCATCTTCAATCACTCGCTCGCGCCCGCGCAGCAGCGTAACCTCGAGCGCGTGCTCGAGCGCCGCGTGATCGACCGCACGAGCCTGATTCTCGATATCTTCGCGCAGCGCGCGCGCAGCCACGAAGGCAAGCTGCAGGTCGAGCTCGCTCAGTTGCAGTATTTATCCACGCGCCTGATTCGCGCGTGGACCCACCTCGAGCGCCAAAAAGGCGGTATCGGCTTGCGCGGCCCCGGCGAAACGCAGCTCGAAACCGACCGCCGCCTGATCGGCGAGCGTATCAAGATGCTCAAGGGCAAGCTCGACAAGCTGCGCCGCCAGCACGGCACGCAGCGCCGCGCGCGCGAGCGCAACCGCACGATGTCGGTGTCGCTGGTCGGCTATACGAACGCGGGCAAGTCCACGCTGTTCAACGGGCTGACCAAGGCGCAGGCGTACGCGGCCGATCAGCTGTTCGCGACGCTCGACACCACGTCGCGCCGCGTGTATCTCGGCGACGAGGTCGGCCAGATCGTGCTGTCGGATACGGTCGGGTTCATCCGGGATCTGCCTCACCAGCTCGTCGCGGCGTTCCGCGCGACGCTCGAGGAAACCATTCACGCCGATCTGTTGCTGCACGTCGTGGACGCGTCGAGTTCGGTGCGGCTCGAACAGATCGAGCAGGTCAACGCGGTGCTGCGCGAAATCGGGGCCGATGCGATCCGCCAGGTGCTCGTGTTCAACAAGATCGACGAAGTGCCCGAACTCGCGGCGCGCGGCGGGGCAATCGAGCGGGACGAGTATGGTAATATTTCGCGCGTCTTTTTGAGCGCCCGAACGGGGCAAGGGCTCGACAGCCTGCGCGCCGCCATCGCCGAAATCGCGGGGGCCGAGAGCCCTCTCGTCGAAGCCGCGGTGCAAGCCGTGACAGGGCCTCGCGCCGAATCCGCGCCGGTCGACGGCGCCGTGCATGCCGCCGCGCCGGTGCCGCACGCGGCTCCCTAAACGGCGCAAGCATCGACCAACAGGCGCCTCCCAGGGCGCTTTTCTTCGCAGCCGGCGACCGGCCTCCAATCTGGTGACGAAACTACAGGTGAACGATTTCAACGAGCAGAGTCGGCGCGTGCGTGCCGCCGCCGGCGGACCGGTCCGCGCGCAAGGTTCGCCGCGTCCGGGTGGGCGCAAGGAGCCGGACGGCCCGCCCGATCTCGATCAAATGTGGCACGACTTCATCGCGCGCCTGAACCGCGTGCTCGGCGGCAAGCGCGGCGCGCCGGGCCAGCCGCCCGATCAGCGCCGTGCCGCGCAGCTCGGCCTCGGCATCATCATCGGCGTGCTCGTGGCGGCCTATGTCGGCAGCGGCCTGTTCGTCGTGCCGGAAGGGCAGACCGGCGTGGTGCTGCGGCTCGGCCGCTTGAGCCGCACGGTCGGCGCCGGCGTGCATTGGCATGCGCCGTATCCGCTCGCGACGTCGCAGATTGTCGATACGGCCGGCGTGCAGACCGTCGAAGTCGGGCAGGGCGACAGCTCGCCGCCCAACGCGAGCGTCGATGCGATGGTCACGCGCGACGGCGGCATCGTCGATGTGCATCTGAGCGTGCGCTACCGCATCGCGTCCGCAACCGATTACCTGTTCCATACGAGCGATCCCGAGCGCCTGGTCGGGCAGGCTGCGCAGGCCGCCGCGCGCGCGGCGATCGGCGCGCAGACGGCCGACGCGGCAATGCACCTCGACCGCGCCGCACTGCAGACGCAGCTTGCCGCCGCGATTCAGCGCACGCTCGATCAAGCGGGCGCGGGCCTGACCGTGACGAGCGTGACGGTCAAGGGCATCGAACTGCCCGCACGCGTGCAGTCGGCCGCCGCGGCCGTGACC
>CAUPOD010000246.1:0-4820 GCA_963512745.1 uncultured Burkholderia sp.
GTAGATCTGGTCCTCGGCGAAGATCTCGCCGACGGCGTCGTTGATCGCGTTGGACGACTGCAGGTCGTAGCCGAGCGGCTTCTCGAGCACGATGCGCGCGCCTTCGTTCAGCCCGACCGACGCGAGCGCCTTGCAGATCGGCACGAACAGCGAAGGCCCCGTGGCCAGATAGAACACGCGGATGCCGGGCAGCGGCGCGATCGCGTCGCGCAGCTTCGCGTAGTCCTCGGCGCGGCCGAGATCGAGCTTGACGTACAGCAGGCGTTCGACGAACCGTTCCCAGGCCGCTTCGTCGAACGGCTTGCCGCCTTTCGTGGTGGCCTCGACGGCGTGCGGCTTCACGTGTTCCTCGACCCACTTCACGTACTCGTCGCGGTCGGCCGCGTGGCGCGCGACCGCGACGATGCGGCCGGTCTGGTTGAGCATGTTCGAGTCGTACGCCTCGAACAGCGCGGGCAGGATCTTGCGCATCGCAAGGTCCCCGGTGCCGCCGAACAGCACGAAGGTGAAGCTGGGGTCGTTCTGCATTGTCTCCGCCTAATTAGGATCTGCGGGCCGCCGCGGGCGGCTCTGCGGGCCGCGCGGCGTGGTTGCGTAGTCCAATAAAAATATTTTTGACACTGAATTGTAGTTTAACTACAATTCGCCGCAAGGGCTAGCACCCGAGTGAAGAAAAAAGATGTGCGCGGTATATGGCACAGCCGTCGCAAGGCGGCGCGAAGGAGACAAATCGCTGATCCATCCCGGTCTGTCCAATGAGTCCGCGCGAGCCTCCGGTTCGCGTCGTCAACCCTCGCGTTGCGCGGCTCGCCATCTCCCCCGCGTCTTCTTGATCAGTAGGCTGTCGCAAGCAAACCGGCTCGCGTAGACAAGCGGGCTTTATACATAGAAGTCGTTGATCCAGTTTCTGGAGGAGATAGCTAATGAAAGTTCGCGCGATCATGAGCGCGCTGTGCGCTGCGGGTGTGATGTTCGGTGCCGTGTCGGCGCAAGCTGCCGAGAATCTGACGGTGCTGCACTGGTGGACGTCGGGCGGCGAATCGAAGGCCGTCGGCGTGCTCAAGGACGACATGACGAAGCAGGGCTACGTGTGGAAGGACTTCGCGGTGGCGGGCGGCGCGGGTGCCGCAGCCATGACGGCCCTGAAGACCAAGGTCATTAGCGGCGACGCGCCGTCGGCCGCGCAGATCAAGGGTCCGCTGATTCAAGACTGGGCCGATCAAGGCGTGCTGGTCAACATCGATTCGGCCACGGCGGACTGGAAGGCGCATCTGCCGCCCGAAATCAACAAGATCATTCAATTCAAGGGCCACTACGTCGCCGCGCCGTTCTCGGTGCACCGTGTGAACTGGCTCTACATCAACAAGGCAGCGCTCGACAAGGTCGGCGGCAAGGTCCCGACCTCGTGGCCGGAATTCTTCGCCGTGGCCGACAAGATGAAGGCCGCCGGCATCCAGCCGATCGCGATGGGCGGCCAGCCGTGGCAAGACCTGACGTTGTGGGAAGACGTGGTGCTGTCGCAAGGCCCGGCGTTCTACCGCAAGGCGCTGGTCGACCTCGACCCGGCCACGCTCGGCTCGCCGCAGATGCTGCAAGTGTTCCAGACCGTGCGCAAGATCCAGGGCTACTTCGACGGCGCGCGTAACGGCCGCGACTGGAACCTCGCCACGGCCATGGTCATCAACGGCAAGGCCGGCATGCAGTTCATGGGCGACTGGGCCAAGGGCGAGTTCGAGAACGCCGGCAAGAAGGCGGGCAGCGACTACATCTGCGCGGCAGTGCCGGGCACGGCTGCGGATTACACGTTCAACGTCGATTCGTTCGTGTTCTTCCAGCAGGGCGGTTCGTCGAGCGCGACGGCTGGCCAACTGGCGCTCGCCAAGACCATCATGTCGCCCGAGTTCCAGGAGCAGTTCAGCCTGAACAAGGGTTCGGTGCCGGTGCGTCTGGGCGTGAGCATGGCCAAGTTCGACGACTGCGCGAAGAAGTCGTACTCCGACGAGCAAGTCGCGATCAAGTCGGGCGGCTTCGTGCCGTCGCTGGCGCACGGCATGGCCCAGGGCGATGCCTCGGCGGGCGCGATCACCGACGTGGTCACGAAGTTCATGAACTCGCAGCAGGATCCGAAGGATGCGGTTGCGGCGCTCGTGAAGGCCGGCAAAGTAAAGTAAGCGTCTGAAACGGCGCCCGGCCCGGCGGCATCGTCCGGGCGCCTGATCGGACCCCGTTGCTTCATGGCGCGCCGCGGCATTTGTTGCGGCGCGTCGGCTTGCAAACGAACCGCCCCCGCGGTTCGCGTCGTACCCGATGCCGGCGGCGCTGTTGCGCGTACGCCGGCTTAGCTCGAGGAGTCGAACAAGTGGCTGCCCCTCTCAGCGGAACCGGTGCCGGCTCGGCCGCCGCCCGCCGCGTGTCCCCGTTATCCGCGTTCGCCGATCGCTGGATCCCGAAGCTGGTCCTGGCACCCAGCATCGCGATCGCATTGGTGTTCATCTACGGCTTCATCGTCGTCACAGGCTATCTGTCGCTGACGAATTCGCGTCTGCTGCCCAACTATACGTTCGCCGGCTTCGCGCGCTATACCGATCTGTTCCAGAACGACGTCTGGTGGACCTCGGCCGCCAACCTCGGCTGGTTCGGCATTCCGTTCATCGCCATCTGCGTGGGCCTCGGCCTGTTCCTCGCGATCCTGCTCGACCAGCAGATCCGCGCGGAAGGCGCGCTGCGCGCGGTCTTCCTGTATCCGATGGCGCTGTCGTTCATCGTGACGGGCACCGCGTGGCAATGGCTGCTGAATCCCGACATGGGCCTGCAGCAG
Source organism: uncultured Burkholderia sp. (assembly GCA_963512745.1). Taxonomy (GTDB): domain Bacteria; phylum Pseudomonadota; class Gammaproteobacteria; order Burkholderiales; family Burkholderiaceae; genus Burkholderia. The sequence continues at coordinate 2,819 of CAUPOD010000246.1, forward strand.
GTCGTGCGCGACTGGGGCTGGACCAACTTCACGTTCGACTGGCTCGACGATCCGAACAAGGCGATCTTCTGTATCGTGATCGCCGCGGTCTGGCAATCGACGGGCTTCGTGATGGCGCTGTTCCTGGCCGGCCTGCGCGGCGTGGACGGCGAGATCTTCAAGGCGGCTCAAGTGGACGGCGCGACGCTGCCGACCATCTACCGCAAGATCGTGATCCCGAGCATGCGCCCCGTGTTCTTCTCGGTGCTGCTGATCCTGTGCCACATCACGATCAAGACCTTCGACCTGGTGGTCGCGCTGACGGCCGGCGGTCCCGGCACGTCGTCGTCGCTGCCCGCGATCTTTATGTACACGTATTCCTTCAACCGCGGCCAGCTCGGCGTCGGCGCGGCTTCGTCGGTGATGATGCTGGCTACCGTAGTGGCGGTGCTCGTGCCGTTGATGTATTTCGAATCGAGGAGCACCCGCAATGCAGCCTAAGTTCACGCTCAGCCGCGCGTTCGTCTATGCGGTGCTCCTGCTGTTCGCGCTGTACTTCCTGTTGCCGCTGTACGTGATGCTGTCCACGTCCTTCAAGGATCTCGACCAGCTGCGCACGAGCAACCTGCTGTCGCTGCCGACGCACCCGAGCGCCGCGCCGTGGGTCAAGGCCTGGAGCGAAGCCTGTACCGGCGTGCGCTGCGACGGCATGCGGCCGTTCTTCTTCAATTCGGTGAAGATGGTGATCCCGGCCGTGCTGATCTCGTCGATCGTCGGCGCGTTCAACGGCTACGTGCTTACGCACTGGCGCTTCCGCGGCGCCGACGCGCTGTTCACGCTGCTGCTGGTCGGCTGCTTCATTCCGTTCCAGGTCGTGCTGCTGCCGATGGCGCGCCTCGAAGGCATCTTCGGCCTGGCCAACAGCATCTCCGGCCTGGTGCTCGTGCACGTGGTGTACGGTCTCGCGTTCACGACGATGTTCTTCCGCAACTTCTACGTGAGCGTGCCGGCCGAGCTCGTCAAGGCCGCGCGCATCGACGGCGCGGGCTTCTTCACGATCTTCACGAAGATCCTGCTGCCCGTGTCGCTGCCGATCTTCATGGTGTGCCTGATCTGGCAATTCACGCAGATTTGGAACGACTTCCTGTTCGGTATCGTGTTCTCGGGCGTCGATTCGATGCCGATCACGGTGGCGCTGAACAACCTCGTCAACACCTCGACGGGGGTCAAGGAATACAACGTCGACATGGCCGGCGCGATCATCGCCGCGTTGCCGACGCTGCTGGTGTACATCGTCGCGGGCCGGTTCTTCGTGCGCGGCCTCACGGCTGGCGCGGTCAAGGGTTAAGCGTTCAGTTCAGCGCAGGGCCGCTCGCGGCGCGGGCGGCGCACCGAAAGTTTATTAGCGGCACGGCCGCATCGAGACAGAGGATTCACAGCATGGCAAGCCTTTCCATCCGTGACGTGTACAAGACCTACCCGAACGGGGTGCAGGTGTTGAAGGGTGTCGACATCGACATCGAAGACGGGCAATTTCTGATCCTGGTCGGCGGCTCGGGGTGCGGCAAGTCCACGCTCCTCAACATGATCGCCGGCCTCGAGACCGTGACCGAAGGCGAGATCAGCATCGGCGGCAAGGTCGTCAACAATCTCTCGCCGAAGGATCGCGACATCGCGATGGTGTTCCAGTCGTACGCGCTGTATCCGTCGATGACCGTGCGCGACAACATCTCGTTCGGCCTCAACATCCGCAAGGTGCCGAAGGCCGAGCAGAAGGCGATCGTCGACCGCGTGTCGTCGATGCTGCAGATCGAGCACTTGCTCGACCGCAAGCCGGGCCAGCTGTCGGGCGGCCAGCGCCAGCGCGTGGCGATGGGCCGTGCGCTCGCGCGCGATCCGTCGCTGTTCCTGTTCGACGAGCCGCTGTCGAACCTCGACGCGAAGCTGCGCATCGAGATGCGTTCGGAAATCAAGCTCCTGCATCAGCGCCTCGGCACGACGATCGTCTACGTCACGCACGATC
>CAUPOD010000247.1:0-4800 GCA_963512745.1 uncultured Burkholderia sp.
GCCGAGCTCGCGCTCGGCCTTCGCGGAACTGAAATACATCTTGTTCTTCGACATCCGCAGCCCGTCGACGGTGACGAACGGCTCCTTCTTCGTGAATTTCGCCACCGCCTCCGCGCCGACTGCGAGCGGATACAGCGGCCAGCGCGGCAGCGCGAGCGTCGGGGCCTTGCGGCCCGTCATCTGCGCGATGTCGGCGAGCATCGCCTGCAGCGGCAGGTTCTCGCCGCCGAGGATGTAGCGCTCGCCGATGCGCCCGCGCTCTAACGCGAGCAGATGGCCGCGCGCGACGTCGTCGACGTGCACGAGGTTCAGGCCCGTATCGACGAACGCGGGCATCTTGCCGAGCGCGGCCTCGACGATGATGCGGCCGGTCGGCGTCGGTTTGACGTCGCGCGGGCCGATCGGCGTCGACGGATTGACGATCACCGCGGGCAGCCCGTCGCGCGCGATCATCCGTTCGACCTCGCGCTCGGCGTTGACCTTGCTGCGCTTGTACACGCCGATCGCCTGCTGCGCCGCGAGCGGCGCGGTTTCGTCGGCGGGCGCGCCGCTCGGCGTGACCTTGAGCGTGGCCACGCTGCTCGTATAGACGATGCGTTCGACGCCGGCCGCGAGCGCGGCGCGCATGGTGGCTTGCGCGCCTTCGAGATTCGCGCGTTCGATCTCGTGCGGATCGGGCGCCCACAGCCGGTAGTCGGCCGCGACGTGCAGCAGGTAGCGCACGCCGCTCAGCGCGGCGCGCATCGAGCGCTCGTCGCGCATGTCGCCCGTGACGACCTCGGCATCGAGGCCGGCGAGGTTGGTGCGCGGGCTGCTCGCGCGGACCAGCACGCGCACGGCGTACCCGTGTTCGCGCGCGAGCCGCGCCACGGCCGAGCCGACGAAGCCGGACGCGCCGGTGACCAGAACGAGATCGCGTGCAGTGCGCGCGGTTGCCGTATCAGCAGTATCAATCATGCAGTCTTGCCGTCATGCGGTAGGAAAGCGGGCCGCGGGGGCGGCGCAAAAAAGTAGAGCTCAAGGACGTGTGCAACGGATGCGCGCGATGGACGCACGCGGTGGGCGCGCGGCGCGTCGGCGAGATTGTACGTGGTCGGCGCGCGGCGGCCGCTGCGACTACAATTCCGACCATCGATCGAGGTCGCGCCGGAATGTCCGGCCAGGCCCGGCGGATCGGGAACAAACGAGGAACGGACGAGGAATATGGGCGTGCACGAGGAACGAATCGAAACTTACTACGTGCGGATCAGCGGCTTGGTGCAAGGCGTCGGATTCCGTCTCGCGACGGTGCGCGAGGCGCATCAACTGAAGCTCGGCGGCTGGGTCGCGAACCGCGAGGACGGCAGCGTCGAGGCCGTGCTGCAAGGACCGCCCGCGCAGGTCGATCGCATGCTCGCCTGGCTGCGCCACGGGCCCCCCGGCGCGCGCGTCAGCGACGTCAGTTTCGAGGAGCGCATGACCGACAAGCGCTTCGAACGCTTTCAGGTGCAGTAATGCAGGTGCAGTAACGCGCGGCTTGCTCCGCCATGCCGAACGACTTTTCGAGCGCGGCTCGGCAACTTTCGCGCGCGCTTTGAATCGATCCTTGATCGATTCGGAGGAGGTGCCGCGCGATCATGATCCCGTCCATTGCCGTCTCTGCGCGTGCCATCCCGGCGCCGCGCTTCAGCCGTGTGATCGAAGTCGACTTTTTGCGCGGGCTCGTGCTGGCGATGATCGTCGTCGATCACATCGGCGGCAGTCTGATTTCGCATGTGACGCTACATGCGTTCGCGCTGTGCGACGCGACCGAGGTGTTCGTGTTTCTCGGCGGCTTCGCGGCGGCCAGCGCCTATTCGGCGTTGGCCGAGCGCCACGGCGAAGCGGCCGCGCGGCTGCGCTTCGTGCGGCGCGCGGCCGAGATCTATCGCGCGTTTCTCGTGACCACCGTGCTGATGCTCGCGCTGTCGGCCGTGCTTGCGCATTGCCGGGTCGAGTCGCCGCATCTCGCGCTGTGCGATCTGCACGCGCTGCGCATCGCGCCGCTGTCCGAACTCGCGCACGTGCTCATGTTCCAACGGCAGCCGTATCTCGCGTCGGTGCTGCCGATGTACGTGTGGTTCGCGCTGCTGATTCCCGCGCTGGTGCCGTTTGCGCGTGCGCGGCCGTGGCTGCTGCTCGTGCTCGCCACGGCGGTGTGGGCCGCGTCGGACGGCCTCGGCGCGGCACTTCTCGGCGCCGCGTCGCGCAAATGGAGCTTCAATCCGTTCGCGTGGCAACTGCTGTTCGTGTACGGCGTATTGGTGCGCTGCCAGCCTTTCCATGTCCACGTGGCGGGGCGCCGCGTCGGCCTGGTCCTGACCGTGCTCGCGGCGGTCGCGGTGTGCGCGTGCGTCTATTACAAGCTGTGGTCCGGGCTGCCCTTGCCCGAGGGCGAGTTCAAGCGCGATCTGGCATGGCCGCGCGTCGTGAATTTTCTGGCGCTGGCGTGGCTGACGGCGGAGTGCAGCCGGCTGGGATGGATCAAGCGGGTCGCGGGACTGCTGCGGCCTATTGTCGTAGTGGGGCAGCGCGGGCTCGTGTGCTTCGTCGCCGGGACGGGCATTTCGCTCACGCTCGACGCGCTGCTGCGCGGCGTGGCCGGCGGCGCGCATCTGCTGCAGGCCGGCGCGGGGTTCGCGGCGGATGCGTGCGCGCTCGGGCTGCTCGTGGGCGTGGCCGTGGTCGATACGCGGATTGCCAGGCTGCGGCGTGCCAAGGCCGGGTAATTTCCCCTGCCTTCGTCGGTAAAATCGTCCGACGAAAACACCAGGCTTGACTCCCGCCCCATGCCGTCCCCATCATCGCATTGAGGCGGCTAGAGGCGGGCGTCTAGATCGGCGCGCCCGGCCGTTCATTCCCTAATTGATTGGTTCGCGGTGCGCCGGGACGATGGGGTACGGGTCGCCTGGCAGCGCACGGGCCGCCAGCGTCCGCGCAACGTCGGCCTACGCGCAAGACACAGGAGAGACGAGGATGGCCGAGCAATGGTGGCGGGGTGGGATCATCTACCAGGTCTATCCGCGCAGCTTCGCCGATAGCAACGGCGACGGCGTCGGCGATTTGCCCGGCCTGATCGGGCGGCTCGACTACATCCGCGCGCTCAACGTGGACGCGATCTGGATTTCGCCGTTCTTCAAGTCGCCGATGAAGGATTTCGGCTACGACGTGTCCGACTACCGCGACGTCGATCCGCTGTTCGGCACGCTCGCCGATTTCGACCGCCTGATCGAACGCGCGCATGCGCTCGGGCTCAAGATCGTCATCGACCAGGTGCTGAGCCACACGTCGGACCGGCATCCGTGGTTCGTCGAGAGCCGCGAGAGCCGCGACAACCCGCGCGCCGATTGGTACGTCTGGGCCGATCCGCGTCCCGACGGCACGCCGCCGTCCAATTGGCAGTCCGTGTTAGGCGGCTCGGCGTGGCAATGGGAGTCGCGCCGGCGCCAGTACTACCTGCACAATTTCCTGACGAGCCAGCCCGACCTGAATTTCCATTGCCCCGCGGTGCAGGATCAGGTGCTCGACGACGTGCGCTTCTGGCTCGAACGCGGCGTCGACGGCTTCCGCTTCGACGCGTGCAATTTTCATTTCCACGACCGCCAGCTGCGCGACAACCCGCCCGCGACCCAAGCCGGCGCATTCATGGTTACGCCCGAGAATCCGTACGGGATGCAGCGCCATCTGCACGACAAGACGCAGCCCGAGAACCTCGCGTTCTTCCAGCGGCTGCGCCGCTTGCTCGACGAATACGGCGCGGCCAGCGTCGGCGAAGTGGGCGACGACGACGCGCTGACCACCATGGCCCAGTACACGGCCGACGGCGACAAGCTGCACATGGCCTACAGCTTCAATCTGTTGACCCCCGAGTTCACGGCCGCGCACGTGCGCGCGACGGTCGAGGACATGGACGCGAAACTGGCCGAGTTCGGCGGCAAGGGCTGGGCGTGCTGGTCCGCGGGCAACCACGACGTGACGCGCGTGATGACGCGCTGGGGCAACGGCACGGCCACGCCGCAACTGGCGAAAATGGTGCTCGCGCTGCTCGCGAAGCTGCGCGGCAGCGTCTGCGTGTATCAGGGCGAGGAATTGGGGCTGACCGAGGCCGAGATCCCGTTCGACAAGCTGCAGGACCCGTACGGCATCACGTTCTGGCCGGAATTCAAGGGCCGCGACGGCTGCCGCACGCCGATGCCGTGGCGCGCCGATGCGGCGTTCGGCGGCTTTTCGGCGGCCGAGCCGTGGCTGCCCGTGCCGCCCGAGCATCTCGCGCACGCGGTCGATCGGGAGGCGCGCGATCCGGCTTCGGTGCTCGAGTTTTACCGGCATTTTCTGGCGTGGCGCAGGCAGCATCCCGTGCTGCGCGATGGCGCGATTCGCTTTATCGACGCGCCCGAGCCGATCCTCGCGTTCGAGCGCATGCTCGGCGCGGAGCGGTATCTGGCCGTGTTCAATTTCGGCGAGACGCACCGGCATTGGACGCTGCCCGCGGGCATGCGGGCGCAAACGCTCGACGGCCACGCGCTGCCGGGCGCGGAATACGACGCGCAGAGCGGACGCGTGGAACTCGCGCCGCACGGCGGCTGGCTCGGCAGGCTCGTCGAATAGACAATTGGACGGGGCCACGACCCCAATCCATACGGAGACATGGATGCTCGACAACGACACGATCGACGCGCTGGTCAACGGCAACCACGCCGATCCGTTCGCCGTGCTCGGCATGCACGAGACCGGCGACGGCCTCGCGGTGCGCGCGTGGCTGCCCGGGGCGGTGTCGGCGGC
>CAUPOD010000248.1:0-4785 GCA_963512745.1 uncultured Burkholderia sp.
GTATGCCGCAAGCCCGGTGCCCGTATCCATCGCCCGCTCCTCGAAACTCGAATTCGTATGGCTCGCATTCTAGGCAGCGCGCGTGCCGGACAAACGCGGAATAGAGGGGGGCTTTGGCCGGTTATTCGCTCGATTGCCGGTTGCGCGCCGCGCCTAACATGCGTCTCATGCCAAAAGGCCGTTGGCCGTTGCCGCCATGGCGGCTGCCCGTGCCGAGCAGGCATCCCGAAAGGGGCTCCCGAGAGGGTGTCCCGGAAGGGCGCCCCAGGGCTCGCGCGGCGCCACGGCCGGCCTGGCCCGTACCGAACGGAGAGCACGATGCTGGACAAACTCGACGACGAATTCGCCTTCAACCGCCAGGCGCTGGACGTGCGCGCCTATCGGCAGGAACTGCTGTCCTCGAACATCGCCAACGCGGATACGCCCGGCTATCAGGCGCGCGACGTCGATTTCGCCTCGGCGCTGTCGCGCTCGCTGGCGCGCGCGGGCGGCGGGGCCCAATCGGCGAGCAACCCCTCGGCGGGAATGTCTGCGGGCCATGCCGCGCCGTTGCCGATGGCCCAGCCCGCAGGCGGTTCGGGCGGCTTCCAGATGGTTTCGACCGCATCCGGCCACATGACCGGCAGCGCGCCGCTGCGCACGAGCGGCGGCCCCGACGACGCGTTCGGCAAGCCCGCGTACCGGATCCCGACGCAGCCCGCGCTCGACGGCAACACGGTCGATCTCGACGCCGAGCGCGTCCAGTTCGCCGACAACACGCTCCATTACGAAACCGGCATGACGGTGGTCACGCAGCAGATCAAGACCATGATCGCGGCGATCACGTCGGGCGGTTGAAGCGGCGCCGAATCGCGGAGCCGGAACGGGAACGGCCGGCACGGCCGCCGCGGCGCGCGGCAAATAGCGAAGAGAGAGGATCGAGATGCCTTCCTTGATGAACATTTTCCAGGTCGCCGGTTCGGCGATGTCGGCCCAATCGCAACGTCTCAACGTGACGGCCTCGAACCTGGCCAACGCGGACAGCGTGACGGGCCCGGACGGCAAGCCGTACCGCGCCAAGCAGGTCGTGTTCGAGACGGCGCCGCTCGGCGGCGCGCGCACGGCGTCGGGCCAGGGCGTGGGCGGCGTGAAGGTCGCCCACGTGATCGACGATCCGTCGCCGATGAAGACCAGCTACGACCCGAGCAACCCGGCCGCCGACGCGAACGGCTACGTGACGATGCCGAACGTCGATCCCGTGCAGGAAACCGTCAACATGATCTCGGCCTCGCGCTCGTACCAGGCCGACATCGAAACGCTCAATACCGCCAAGCAGCTGATGATCAAGACGCTGTCGATCGGCGAGTGACGCCACGCTCCAATATACAAGGCACCTGGACATGACTTCCACAGTAATCGGCGGCAGCGGCACTTCGGTCACGAATACGCCGGCCGACACCATGAACACGTCGGGCGGCGCGTCGAGCGCCGATTCGGCGGCCGGGCTGCAGAACACGTTCCTGACGCTGTTCGTCACGCAGTTGAAGAACCAGAACCCGACCAATCCGATCGACAGCTCGCAGATGACCTCGCAGCTCGCGCAGATCGACACGGTGACGGGCATCTCGCAGCTGAACACGTCGCTGTCGTCGCTGTCGGCGCAGCTGTCCGCGGGCCAGGAAGCGCAGGCCGCGCAGCTGATCGGCACCAACGTGCTCGCGCCGGGCAACACGATCCAGGTCAGCAACGGCGCGGCCAGCTCGTTCGGCGTGCAGCTGTCGAGCGCGGTGTCGGATCTCACGCTGACGATCAAGAATGCGGCGGGCCAGGTGGTGGACACGATCGACGCGGGCGCGCAGGCGGCCGGCGTGGTGCCGCTGACCTGGGACGCGACCAATGCGTCGGGCGGCACCGTGGCGAACGGGACCTACACCGTGTCGGCCACGTATGCGAACAGTTCGGGCGCGCAAAGCAGCGCGACCACGCTGTCCGCGGCGCAGGTCGACGGCGTCGTGCAGACCGCCAGCGGCACGCCCGCGCTGGCGCTGTCGAACGGCACCACGGCGACGCTGTCGCAGATCGCTTCGATCTCGCTGCCGCGCACGGTCACGGCGGCCGGTGCGTCGAGCACCTCGCAATGAGTCCGCGGCGCGCCGCTTAACCGAATCCACTGAACACGCATTTCCGACCCGGAGCACGAGATGGCATACGAACAAGGCTTGAGCGGCTTGACGGCCGCATCGAACGATCTGAACGTGATCGGCAACAACATCGCCAATGCCGACACCGTAGGCTACAAGGCCAGCGTCGCGCAGTTCGCCGACATGTACGCGAACTCGGTCGCGACCTCGGTCAACAACCAGATCGGCATCGGCACGATGCTGAACACGGTTGCGCAGGATTTCTCGCAAGGCACGATCCAGACCAGCAATTCGTCGCTGAACGTGGCGATCAACGGCAACGGCTTCTTCCAGATGTCGAACAACGGCGTCGCGACCTATTCGCGCGACGGCGAGTTCCAGCGCAACGCGCAGGGCTACATCGTCAACGCGCAGGGCTCGCACCTGATGGGCTACGCAGCCGGCCCCACGGGCGTGCTGAACACGGCGCAGACGGTGCCGCTGGCCGCGCCGACCACCAACATCGCGCCGGTCGCGACGAGCGCGATCACGGGCCAGTTCAACCTGAACTCGCAGGACCCGACGAACTCGGCCGCGGCCTTCAGCTACACCACGCCGAGCACCTATAACTACACGACCTCGGTGCAGGCCTACGATTCGCTCGGCGGCTCGCAGGACGTCGCGATGTATTTCGTGAAGACCGCCGCGAATACGTGGGAAGCGTACGCGGGCGTGTCCGGTTCGGCGCCGAGCGATCTCGGCGCGGTCACGTTCAACACTTCGGGCCAGATCCAGGCGACCAACGTGTCGGCCGCCGCGGGCGGCGCGGCCACGGCCAACCTCGGCCAGTTCCAGTTCACGGTGCCGAACGCCGACGGCTCGGCTTCGCCGCAGGCGCTCACGCTGAACCTGAGCGGCTCGACCCAGTACGGCGGCGCGAACGGCATCAACAACCTCACGCAGGACGGCTATGCGAGCGGCACGCTGAGCACGTTTACGATCGGCGCGAACGGCATGCTGACGGGCAATTACTCGAACGGCCAGACCGCCACGCTGGGCCAGATCGTGATCGCGAACTTCGCGGATCCGAACGGCCTCGTCAACATGGGCGGCAATCAATACAGCGAATCGGCGACCTCGGGCGTGCCGCAGTTGTCGGCGCCGGGCAGCACCAACCACGGCGTACTGCAGGGCAGCGCGGTGGAAGCGTCGAACGTCGATCTGACCAGCGAGCTCGTGAACCTGATCACGGCGCAGCGCAACTACCAGGCGAACGCGCAGACGATCAAGACGCAGCAGACCGTCGACCAGACGCTCGTGAACCTGTAACCGCGCCTTTCCCAGCCAGCCACCGGAGCCGACGCCAAGCCATGGACCGATTGATCTACACCGCGATGACGGGCGCGAGCGAAGCGCTCGAACAGCAGTCCCTCGTGGCGAACAACCTCGCGAATGCCTCGACCACGGGCTTTCGCGCGCAGCTCGCCACGTTCCGCGCGGTGCCGATGAACTTCGGCGAGGCGAGCAACCCGCAGACCACGCGCACCTACGTGCTGTCGTCGACGCCGGGCGCCAACTACGCGCCGGGCGCGATCTCGCAGACCGGCAATCCGCTCGACGTGGCGATCCAGGGCGCGGGCTGGCTGTCGGTGATGCAGCCGGACGGTTCGGAGGCCTATACGCGCGCGGGCAATCTGCACCTCGATCAAAACGGCCAGCTCGTGACCGCGACCGATCAGCCCGTGATCGGCAGCGGCGGCCCGATTTCGGTGCCGCCGGGCGCGCAGGTCACGATCGGCCGCGACGGCACGATCTCGGCGCTGATGCCGGGCGACCCGCCGACCGCCGTGGCGACGGTCGATCAGCTGAAGCTCGTGAATCCGGACCCGGCGACGCTCACGCGCGGCGACGACGGCCTGTTCCGCACCAGCGACGGCAACCCGGCCGACGCCGATCCGGCCGTGGCGATCGCGCCCGCGTCGCTCGAAGGCAGCAACGTCAACCCCGTCACGGCGATGGTCTCGATGATCGACAACGCGCGCACCTTCCAGATGCAGACCAAGATGATCGAGTCCGCCGACCAGAACGAACAGTCGGCGAATCAGCTGCTCAACTTCAGTTGAGCGCTTTCGGCCGACCCATACCGCCTACCGCGCCAGCCACCGCAGGAGTACCGCAACCGTGAACCGCTCTCTCTATATCGCCGCCACCGGCATGAACGCGCAGCAGTCCGAGATGGACGTGATCTCGAACAACCTCGCCAACGTCAGCACCACGGGCTTCAAGGGCTCGCGCGCCGTGTTCGAGGACCTGCTGTACCAGACCATTCGCCAGCCGGGCGCGAACTCGACGCAGGAAACCGAACTGCCGTCGGGGCTGCAGCTGGGCACCGGCGTGCAGCAGGTCGCCACCGAGCGTCTCAACACGCAGGGCAACCTGCAGCAGACGGGCAACTCGACCGATCTCGCGATCAACGGCCATGGCTTCTTCCAGGTGCAGATGCCGGACGGCACGATCGGCTACACGCGCGACGGCTCGTTCCTGACCAATGCGCAGGGGCAGCTCGTCACGGCGCAAGGCTATCAGCTGATTCCGGCCGTGACGATTCCGGCCAACGCGACCTCGCTCACGGTCGGCTCGGACGGCGTCGTGACGGTCACGCAGCCCGGTTCGAACAACGCAGTGC
>CAUPOD010000249.1:0-4766 GCA_963512745.1 uncultured Burkholderia sp.
CCGCCGTCACGATCGAGGTCGCCTGCTACGAACTCGGCGACGGGAGCTACAACGCGCAGGTCACGGGCACCGACTGGTTCGACGCGAAGGCGTTCCCGCAGGCCACGTTCGTCTCGACCTCGATCGCGCCCGCGGGCGCCAACCGCTACACGGTGGCGGGCAAGCTCACGATCAAGGGCAAGACGGTGCCCGTTAGCCTGCCCGTGACGGTCGTGCAGAACGGCGGCAAGCAGACCTTCGACGGCACGCTGACGATCAAGCGTTCGGCGTTCGACGTCGGCACCGGCGAGTGGAAGGACACCTCGATCGTCGCCGACGACGTGCAGCTCAAGTTTCATCTCGTCGCCGGCAAATAACGCCAGGCGCACCTGACCCGCCGCGCCTGGGCGCGGCTTACTCTCCAAGGAGTTCGCTTTGAAGAAAACCCTGTTGCTGGCCGCCGGCGCATGCGCCGCCGCACTCTCGTTCTCGGCCGCCGCGGCGCCCGTCACGTATCAGCTCGATTCGACCCACACCTATCCGAGCTTCGAGGCCGACCACTTCGGCGGCCTGTCGGTCTGGCGCGGCAAGTTCAACACGTCGAGCGGCACCGTGGTGCTCGACCGCGAAGCCAAGACGGGTACCGTGGACGTGACGACGAAGATCGCCTCGATCAACACCGGTAATACGAAGCTCGACCAGCATCTGGTCGAACCGATCTTCTTCGATGCCGAGAAGTACCCCGACGCGCGCTTCCAAGGCACGCTGCAATTCACGGGCGACGTGCCGACGGCGGCCGTCGGCAACCTGACGCTGCACGGCGTGACGAAGCCGCTGACGCTCCAGATCAAGAGCTTCAAGTGCGTGATGAACCCGCTGCTGAAGAAGGAAGACTGCGGCGTGGATGCGTACGGCGAATTCGACCGCGCCGCATTCGGCATCGACTACGGTAAGACCTACGGCTTCAGCATGATCACCAAGCTCGAGATCCAGGCGGAAGGGATCAAGCAGTAAGTCGGCGATAGGCGCTCGCGCGCCGCCAAAGCAAAACGCCGCGCCGGAAATTTCCGGCGCGGCGTTTTTTTACGTCGCGAGCGGGCGCCCGCTTCGGGTGCCCTCGATACTCAAACCTGCGCGCCCGCGTTCGGATCGTTCGGATCGTGCTTGGGCTTGTGCTCCTTGATCAGGTCCTCGCGCTTGATGCCGAGCCACATCGCGAGCGAGCCCGCCACGAACACCGACGAGTAGATGCCGAACATGATGCCGATCGTCAGCGCCAACGCGAAGTAGTGCAGCGTCGGGCCGCCGAAGAAGAACATCGACAGCACCATCATTTCGGTCGAGGTGTGCGTGATGATCGTGCGCGACATCGTGCTCGTGATCGCGTGGTTGATCACCTGCGGCACGCTCAGGCCGCGCTCGCGGCGGAACGTCTCGCGGATCCGGTCGAAAATCACCACGGATTCGTTGACCGAGTAGCCGAGCACCGCGAGCACCGCGGCCAGCACCGACAGCGAGAACTCCCACTGGAAGAACGCGAAGAAGCCGAGAATGATCACGACGTCGTGCAGGTTGGCGATGATGCCCGCCACCGCGTACTTCCATTCGAAGCGGAACGACAGGTAGATCACGATGCCGATCACGACGCAGGCCAGCGCGAGCAGGCCGCCCGTCGCGAGTTCACGGCCGACCTGCGGGCCGACGAACTCGACGCGCTGCAGCTGCACGCCCGGCGTTTGCACGGACAGCGCGCTCATGACCTGCGTGCTCTGCTGCGCCGAGCTGAGGTCCGACTTCAGCGGCAGGCGGATCAGCACGTCGCGCGACGAGCCGAAGTTCTGCACTTGCGCGTCGCCATAGCCGATCGCGGTCAGCGTGTTGCGCACCGGTTCGAGCTGCGCGGCTTGCGGATACTGCACCTCGATCACGGTGCCGCCCGTGAACTCGATCGACAGATGCAGGCCGCGATGGACCAGGAAGAACACCGCCGCGAGGAACGTGATCAGCGAGATCGCGTTGAAGATCAGCGCGTGGCGCATGAACGGGATGTCCCGGCGGATGCGGAAAAATTCCATGTTGCGTCTCCGGGTTAGTTGGACGAGCCCGGCTTCTGGGGCGGCACGCCTGGCCCAGAGCGGCGGCGCGCGACGGGCTTGCCGGCGCTCGCGGGGTTGGCGGAGGCAGCTTTCTTGGCTGCGCCCGAAACGCCCGGCATCGCGCTTTCGCGCGTGTCTTGTTCGAGCTGCGTGTGCGGCGGCGTCGCGCCGGCCGGCTTCCAGACCTGGCCGATCGACAGCGCCGCGAGCTTCTTGCGGCCGCCGTACCAGAGGTTGACGAGGCCGCGCGAGAAGAACACCGCCGAGAACATCGACGTCAGAATGCCGATGCAGTGCACCACGGCGAAGCCGCGCACGGGGCCCGAGCCGAACGCGAGCAGCGCGAGGCCGGCGATCAGCGTGGTCACGTTCGAATCGAGAATCGTGGCCCACGCATGCGCGTAGCCGTTCTGGATCGCGAGCTGCGGCGCCGCGCCGTTGCGCAGTTCCTCGCGCACGCGCTCGTTGATCAGCACGTTCGAGTCGATCGCCATGCCGAGCGCGAGCGCGACGGCGGCGATGCCGGGCAGCGTCAGCGTGGCCTGCAGCATCGACAGCGCGGCGATCAGCAGCAGCAGGTTCACGGACAGGCCGATCACCGAGAACACGCCGAACAGCATGTAGTACGCGATCATGAACACGGCGATCGCGACGAAGCCCCACACCACCGAGTGGAAGCCCATCTTGATGTTGTCGGCGCCGAGGCTCGGGCCGATCGCGCGTTCCTCGATGATGTCCATCGGCGCAGCCAGCGAGCCCGCGCGCAGCAGCAGCGCGAGGTCGGTCGCGGCCTGCGGCGTGGGCTGGCCCGTGATCTGGAAGCGGTCGCCAAGTTCGGACTGGATCGTCGCCACGGTCAGCACTTCGCCCTTGCCCTTCTCGAACAGCACCATCGCCATCGGCTTGCCGATGTTGTCGCGCGACACGGCGCTGACGGCGCGGCCGCCCTGCGCATCGAGGCGGATGTCGACGGACGGACGCTGGTGCTCGTCGAAGCCGGCCGACGCGTCGATGATGCGGTCGCCCGTGAAGATCACCTGTTTCTGCAGCAGCACCGGCACCTGGTTGCCCTGCGTGAACAGTTCCTCGCCCGGCGGTACCGGCGTGCTCGGATCGGGGTGCGTGTTGACGGGGTCGGCGAGGCGCGCTTCGAGCGTCGCCGTGCGGCCGATGATGTCCTTGGCCTTCGCCGTGTCCTGCACGCCCGGCAGTTCCACGACGATACGGTCGTTGCCTTGCTGCTGCAGGATCGGCTCGGACACGCCGAGTTCGTTGACGCGGTTGTGGAGCGTGGTCAGGTTCTGCTTGAGCGCGGCGTCTTCCACGGCCGTCTGCACCGCGGGCGTGAAGCTGCCCACGAGCTGGTAGCCGCCCGCGTTCGGCTGCGCCGTCCACTGCATTTCCGACACGGAATGCGAGAGCAGGGCGCTCGCGTTCTGCGCCGTGGCCTGATCGGCGAAATCGATCACGACGGTCTGGCCGACGCGGTTCACGCCGCCGTCGCGGATCATGTGGTCGCGCAGCACGGTGCGTGCGTCGGCCGCATCCGAATCGAGCTTCTTGGCGAGCGCGCCGTTCATGTCCACTTGCAGCAGGAAGTGCACGCCGCCGCGCAGGTCGAGGCCGAGATACATGGGCAGCGCGTGCAGCGCGGTCAGCCAGCGCGGCGAGGCGCTTTCGAGATTCAGCGCGACGATGTACTGCGGATCGGCCGGATCGGGATCGAGCGCTTTCTCGATCGCGTCCTTGGCGCGCAGCTGGGCGTCGGTGTCCTTGACGCGCACGCGGATGTTCGCGTTGGCGGCGCCGGTGTCGAAGTTGATGTCGTCGGGCGTGATCTGCGCGCTGGCGAGCGCGGCTTCGACCTGGGCGAGCGTGCCCGCGTCGAGCTTGACCGTCGCCTTGCCGCTCGAAACCTGCACGGCCGGCGCTTCGCCGAAGAAATTGGGCAATGTGTAGAGAAAGCCGATGGCGAGCGCCACGACCATCACGACATATTTCCAGAGAGGATAACGATTCATGAAAGGGCCGAACGGATAGGTTGGCTTGAGCGGGCTTTCAGGGCGCCGCTCCGGGCTCCCGGCTCTGACGGGGCGCCCTGGAACGGGCGCCCGGCGGGCTTAGAGCGACTTGAGGGTACCCTTCGGCACGATGGTCGTGACGGCCGACTTCTGCACGGTGATTTCGGTGTTCGGCGCGATTTCGATGGTCACGTAAGCGTCGGTGACCTTGGTCACGCGGCCGAGAATGCCGCCCGTGGTGACGACTTCGTCGTTCTTGGCGAGGGCCGCGAGCATGGCGCGGACTTCCTTCTGGCGCTTCATTTGCGGGCGGATCATGAGGAAATAGACCGCCGCGAACATCACGATGATCGGCAGGAAGCTGCTCAGGTTCGAAGCGGCGCCGCCCGAAAGGATGCTTTGACCGTAGGCATTGGAAATGAAGAACGACACGTTGGACTCTCCGTCGATTGCGGTCATGTGGACCGAAAATTAAGCCGATCATTTTACCACCGGCATTTGCGCGCGCTTGCGGCAGTCGGTCGGAGCGTCCCGATGTCTTGTTCTATAGGCCCGAGCGGGGCTCGGGCGAGGCTTGCGTGAAGCTTGCTTGTGGCGGATGCGCGGCGCGGCGGCGGCCGGGACGCGGGTTCGCAAAGCGCCCGCTAGCGGGGCGCGAACATATCGCGAT
>CAUPOD010000250.1:0-4751 GCA_963512745.1 uncultured Burkholderia sp.
GCGCTGCTCGAACCGCGCGCCGGCAGCGCGGGCGCTGCGCACGATGCGCCCGACGCCCCCGCGTCCGGCGCCGCCAACTGAGGCCCCGGAGATCGCCATGGAATTCGACAAGCGCGCCTCGCTCGACAAGGTCAAGCAACTGCTCAGCGGTTTCGACGGGCCGCTCGCGCTGATCGTGTTCCTGCTGACCTGCGTCGGCATCGTCACGCTCTACAGTGCTGCTATCGACATGCCCGGCAAGGTCGAGGATCAGCTGCGCAACATCATCCTGACCTTCGTGCTGATGTGGGCGCTCGCGAGCGTGCCGCCGCAGACGCTGATGCGCTTCGCGGTGCCGGCCTACACGATCGGCGTGGCGCTGCTGCTCGCCGTCGCCGTGGTCGGCACGACGAAAAAAGGCGCCAGGCGCTGGCTCAACGTCGGCGTGGTGATCCAGCCGTCCGAGATCCTCAAGATCGCCACGCCGATGATGCTGGCCTGGTACTACCAGCGCCGCGAAAGCGGGCTGCGCTGGTTCGATTTCGTGGTCGGCTTCGGCATCCTGCTCGTGCCCGTCGGCCTGATCGCCAAGCAGCCCGATCTCGGCACCGCGCTGCTCGTGTTCGCGGCCGGGTTCTTCGTGATCTACCTGGCGGGCCTGTCGTACAAGCTGATCGCGCCGGCGCTGGCCGTGATCGTGATCGCCGTGGCCGCCGTGGCGATCTACGGCGACCGCATCTGCGAGCCGCAGGTCGTGTGGCCGCTCATGCACGACTATCAGAAGCACCGCGTCTGCACGCTGCTCGATCCGACCTCGGACCCGCTCGGCAAGGGTTTCCATACGATCCAGGCCGTGATCGCGGTCGGCTCGGGCGGCTCGCTCGGCAAGGGCTATCTGAAAGGCACGCAGGCCCACCTCGATTTCATTCCCGAGAAGCACACCGACTTCATCTTCGCCGTGTTCTCCGAGGAATTCGGCCTCGCGGGCGCGCTGACGCTGATCGGCCTGTATCTGGCGCTGATCCTGCGCGGCCTCTATATCGCATCGCAAGGCACGACGCTGTTCGGGCGGCTGTTGGCCGGTTCGCTGTCGCTCGGCTTCTTCGTCTATGCGTTCGTGAACATGGGCATGGTCAGCGGCGTGCTGCCCGTGGTCGGCGTGCCGCTGCCGTTCATGAGCTACGGCGGCACCGCGCTGATCACGCTCGGCATTGCCGTCGGCTTCATCATGAGCGTGGGGCGACAACGGCGGCTGATGAAGAACTGAGGAGCCGCGCGAGCGGCCTTTCTCCGCGCTCGCGGCCGGTTGCGCCGCTATCGTCGAATCGCGCCGGCCGCCGTCATTTCTCTGTCGCCTGCGGCGCCGGCCGCGCGGCCGCCACCTGCGCCTTCAGCGCGGCGCTGACTTCCTGATATTTGTACCCGGCCGCCACGTCGCCCTGCGCGGCCGCCGCCGCATAGTAGACGCGCGCGAGGTTCAGGTTGCGCGCGACACCGTCGCCCCCGCGCTCGTAGTACGACGCCGTCACGTATTGAGCCGTCGCGTCGCCTGCATCGGCGGCACGGCGATACCAGACGAACGCGCTGCGGTTGTCGCGCCGCGTGCCGCGCCCGTCGAGAAACTGATTGGCGAGCGCGAGCTGCGCCTGCACGTGCCCCTGGCGCGCCGCCTTGAGCAGCCACGCGTGCGCGCGCACCGGATCGCGCGCGACGAAGCTGCCGTCGTCGTACATGGTCCCGTACACGTACTGCGCCTGCGTCATGCCGCCCGCGGCGGCGCGTTCGAGCCAATGCAACGCGCCCGGCACATCGACGGCCGTGCCGCGGCCGTTCAGCAGCATCATCGCGTAATTGAATTGAGCGAGCCGTCCGCCGCGCGCGGCAGCCTCGGCGTATTGCGCGAGCGCGTCACGATCGGCGCCCGCGTTGTAGTCGGCGAGCGCCGACGCCGTTTCGTCGGCCACGCTCGGCGCGTGCGCGCCGGTGGCGCCAGACGCGCCGGATACACCGAGAACGCCCGACGCACCCACCGCCTGCACAGCCGCGCCCGACCCAGCCAGCGCGAAGCCCAAGCAGCACCCGGTGCAAGCGAGCGCACGACGCGCGCGGCGCAGCCACAAGACAAACCAAGCGGAATTCACGCGCACGCTGCCCTCGAGGGATGGGGGATCCTGGCGCGATCATAGCGCGCCACGCGCAAACGCGCGTGGCGAACGTCGGAGACTAACGGAAAAGTGCGGGGAAGAACGAGCGGAAAGAACGAGGCGCCTAGCGCCGCCCCGCATCGCCGGCGGCCGCCGAGCTACACCCGGCATCGGCCGCGAAAAAATCAGCGCGGCGGAGCGTCCGGCTCGCGCACTACCTCGGCCCAGCAGTTCGGCGTTTCGGACAGCCGCACGCGTTCGAGGCGCAGATTGACGCCGTAATGCGCGTCGTAGACGGACGAGAGAATCTCGAACACGATCGCGGCCAGATTCTCGACGGTCGGGATGCGGTCGATCACGACGGTCTTGTGGTCCGCCATCTTCTCGAGGAACGAGCGCACCACGTCGTCGTGCGCATAGACGAGAAACGCATGGTCCCACTTGCCGACCAGATGCTCCATGGCGAGCGCCTTCACGTCGGCGAAATCCATGACCATGCCGCGGTCGGGCGCGCCTTCGGTGTCAATCAGGTCGCCGCGCAGCGTGATTTCGAGCACGTAGCGGTGGCCGTGCAGATTGCGGCACTGGCTGCGGTGGTCGGGGATGCGGTGGCCCGCGTCGAATTCGAGTTTTCGGGTGATCAGCACGATGGAAGCCGCTTAGGGAATGTTCAGATATTTATGCGTCTGCATCGACAGACGCCATTGCGGATGGCGCTTGCACCAGTCGATCGCGAGCTTGGTATTGAAGTCGCGCGCCGGGCCGTCCATCGGCTGCACCAGGAAATGCTCGAAATCCAATCGAGCATACTCGCTCAGACGCTGGTTGTCCTGCGGCACCACCACCTTGAGCTCGTGGCCCTTGGTCTGCACGAGCGGCGCGTCGGCCTTCGGGCTCACGCAGATCCAGTCGATCGTGTCGAGCACGGGCAGCGAGCCGTTGGTCTCGATCGCGATCTCGAAGCCCTCGGCATGCAGCGCGTCGACGAGCGGCTGGTCGATCTGCAGCATCGGCTCGCCGCCGGTGCACACGACGAAGCGATGGCCTTCGCCTGCGGGCCACAGCGCGGCCACGGCCGCGGCGAGCGCCTGCGGATCGCGGAACTTGCCGCCGTTCTCGCCGTCGGTGCCCACGAAATCGGTATCGCAGAAGCGGCATTGCGCGCGCTCGCGATCTTCTTCGCGGCCCGACCACAGATTGCAGCCGGCGAACCGGCAGAACACGGCCGGACGCCCTGCATTCGCGCCTTCGCCCTGCAACGTGTAGAAGATTTCCTTGACCGCGTACGTCATGATTTTGCGGCTCGCGCCGCCCATCCGTTCAGTTAATCGATGATTGCCGTCGGTTCAACGCACCGACGGCGCGCCGTTCACGGCGCTTCCGTCACTTGCTCGCCGCGCCGGTAGGCTTCGTAGCCGCGCTGGCGCAGCTTGCAGGCCGGGCATGCGCCGCAGCCGTAACCCCAATCGTGCAGCGCGCCGCGCTCGCCGAGGTAGCACGTATGCGTTTCGGCGCGAATCAGATCGACGAGCGCCGGGCCGCCGAGCGTCTCGGCCAGACGCCAGGTATCCGCCTTGTCGAGCCACATCAGCGGCGTTTCGAGCACGAAGCGCGCTTCCATGCCGAGGTTCAGCGCGACCTGCAGCGCCTTCATCGTGTCGTCGCGGCAGTCGGGATAGCCGGAAAAATCCGTCTCGCACATGCCGCCCACGAGCACCCGCAGTCCGCGCCGGTAAGCGAGCGCCGCGGCCACCGTCATGAACATCAGGTTGCGCCCGGGCACGAACGTATTGGGCAGCCCGTTCGCCGACATCGTGATTTCGATGTCGCGCGTCATGGCCGTGTCGCTTAGCGCGCCGAGCAAGGACAGATCGAGCAGGTGATCGTCGCCGAGCCGGCCCGCCCAGTGCGGAAACTCGCGGCGCAGCGCGTCGCGGATACGCGCGCGGCAATCGAGTTCGATCCGATGGCGCTGGCCGTAATCGAAGCCGAGCGTCTCGACCCGTTCGAAGCGTTCGAGCGCCCAGGCCAGGCACGTAGCCGAATCCTGGCCGCCCGAGAACAGCACGAGCGCGCCGCCCGGCTTGGCCGCTCCGGTATCGGCGGCGGGGTTCGCCGGGAGCGCCGCAGCCGGGGCCGGCGCATCTGTCCGAATCATCGTGGATCTCCGCATGGGTGAGTCCGAGACGCCGTCCGAGGCGCACCTCGGAAACCTCGGACGCAAAACCAAAAAGGGCTACAGGGTTTTAACCTGTAGCCCTTCGAATGCTTGGTGGCCTGGGACGGAATCGAACCATCGACACGCGGATTTTCAATCCGCTGCTCTACCAACTGAGCTACCGGGCCAAGAGAGAAAAGATTATATCAGAGAGTTTTTGTCCTGCTCAAATTTTTTCGAAAATTTTTCATGCATCGGCTTCGCTCGACTTGCGGCCGAGTTCGACGCCGAGCTGTTTGAGCTTGCGGTACAAGTGCGTGCGTTCGAGCCCGGTCTTCTCCGCGACGCGCGTCATGCTGCCGTTTTCGCGCGCCAGATGGTATTCGAAGTAGGCGCGCTCGAACGCATCGCGCGCCTCGCGCAACGGCACGTCGAACGAGATCGCATGCCCTTGTCCCGCGCGTCCGGGC
>CAUPOD010000251.1:0-4745 GCA_963512745.1 uncultured Burkholderia sp.
GCCCAGACGCGCGCGTCGGGGCGCGCGTGCGCGAGCGCGACGGCCACCGCGCCGCTGCCCGTGCCGAGATCGAGCACCGCCGGGCCGGCATGGCCTCCCGTTTCGAGCGCTTCGAGCGCGGTCTCGACCAGCAGTTCGGTTTCGGGGCGCGGAATCAGCACGTCGGGCGTGACCGCGAACGGCAGTCCGAAAAACTCGCGCACGCCGACGATCTGCGCCACCGGCTCGCCGGCCAGACGGCGCGCTTCGAGTGTCAGATAGCGTGCGACGTCGTCGCCCGCGAGCGGCTGCTCGGCGCGCGTGATCAACTGCGTGCGCGTCCAGCCGAGCGCGTGGGCCAGCAGCACGCGCGCGTCGAGCGTCTCGAGCGGCGTGTCGCGCAGCAGTTCGGCGGCGGTGGCGGGAGCGGTCTGCATCGGCGTGCCTGCGGCCGTTACTCGTTGTCGCCGAGCGAGGCGAGCTGCTCGGCCTGATGCTCGCTGACGAGCGTCGCGATCAGCTCGTCGAGATCGCCGTCCATCAACTGCTCGAGCTTGTACAGCGTGAGGTTGATGCGATGGTCGGTCATGCGGCCCTGCGGGAAGTTGTAGGTGCGGATGCGTTCGGAGCGGTCGCCCGAGCCGACCAGGCTCTTGCGGTGCGCGGCTTCCTTCGCGTGCTGCTCCTGGTACTGCTTGTCCTTGATGCGCGCGGCGAGCACCTTCAGCGCGCGGTCCTTGTTCTTGTGCTGCGAGCGGTCGTCCTGGCACTCCACCACGATGCCGGTCGGGATGTGCGTGACGCGCACGGCCGAATCGGTCTTATTGATGTGCTGGCCCCCCGCGCCCGACGCGCGGTACGTGTCGATGCGCAGATCGGCCGGATTGATCTCGATCTCGCCGATCTCGTCGGCCTCGGGCATCACGGCGACGGTGCACGCCGAGGTGTGGATGCGGCCCTGCGTTTCGGTCGCGGGCACGCGCTGCACGCGGTGGCCGCCCGATTCGAACTTGAGCCGAGAATACGCGCCCTGGCCCGCGATACGCACGATCACTTCCTTGTAGCCGCCGAGGTCCGATGCGCTCTCCGAGATCATCTCGGTTTGCCAACGCTGGCGTTCGGCGTAGCGCAGATACATGCGCAGCAGATCGCCCGCGAACAGCGCCGATTCGTCGCCGCCCGTGCCCGCGCGGATTTCGACGAAGATGTTGCGCTCGTCGTTGGGATCCTTCGGCAGCAGCATGGTCTGCAGCTCGGACGAGATCTGCGCCATGCGCTCGCGCGCGACGCGCTGCTCGTCCTCGGCGAACTCGCGCATGCTCGCGTCGGCGAGCAGATCCTGCGCGGCCTTCTCGTCGTCGCGGGCCTGGCGCCAGTGCGTGTAGTGCTCGACCACGGGGCTGATTTCCGCGTGTTCGCGCGTCAGCTTGCGGTATTGGTCGAGATCGCTCGTGACGGTCTCGCGGCTCAATAACTCGTTCAACTCGCCCAGCCGCGTCGTCAGCTGGTCGAGCTTGCTTTGCATGCTCGTTTTCATGGGGGTGGAGCGTCGCTCCCGGTGCGTGATCGGAGTAAGAGGGGGGCCGCGCCGCGCGCGGGTGCCTGCCGCGAACGGGCAGGCATGCAGCTATCGTTCGGCTTGGTCCGCGTCCGTGGGGCCGTTGTCGGCGAGGCGCGCTTCGGCCGTCTCGCCGTGACGCGCGCCGTGCTTGTAGAAGCCGTGCATCAGATCGATGAGGGCCTCGCGCTCGCCGCCGCTCGAACGGTTCAGCGCGCTGGTCGGGCCGTGGATCAGCTTGTTGGTCAGCGCTTGCGAGAGCGCGTCGAGCACGACGGCCGGGTCTTCGCCGCGCGCGAGCATCTTCTGCGCGCGTTCGAGTTCCGCGCGGCGCAGCAGGTCGGCCTGCGTGTGCATATGACGGATCACGGGCACCACGCTGCGCTGGTCGAGCCATTGCATGAAGTTCTGCACGCGCGTCTCGATGATCGTCTCGGCCTGCGCGACCGCGGCGCGGCGCGTGGCGTTGCCTTCCTGCACGATCGCGCCGAGATCGTCGACGGTGTACAGGAACACGTCCTTGAGCTTGCCGACTTCCGGTTCGATGTCGCGCGGCACGGCCAGATCGACCATGAAGATCGGGCGGTGGCGGCGCGCCTTGACCGCGCGCTCGACGGCGCCGAGGCCGATGATCGGCAGCATCGACGCGGTGCACGACACCACGATGTCGTATTCGTGCAGGCGCGACGGGAGTTCGGCCAGCGACATCGAGCGGCCCTGCACGCGCGCCGCGAGCGCCGCGCCGCGTTCGGCGGTGCGGTTCGCGACCATGATCTCGCGCGGCTGCTGCGCGGCGAAGTGCGCGGCGCACAGCTCGATCATGTCGCCCGCACCGATGAACAGCACGCGCTGCTCGCCGATGTTCTCGAAGATGCGTTGCGCGAGCCGCACCGCAGCGGCGGCCATCGAGACCGACTGCGTGCCGATCTCGGTGCTGCTGCGCACTTCCTTGGCGACCGCGAAGGTGCGCTGGAACAGCTGGTTCAGATACGTGCCGAGCGCGCCGGCTTCGCTCGCCGAACGAACTGCATCCTTCATCTGACCGACGATCTGTGTTTCTCCGAGCACCATCGAATCGAGCCCCGAGGCCACGCGGAACGCATGGCGCACGGCATCGGACTGCGGCAGCGTGTACACGTGCGGCGCGAGTTCATTGGCGTCGAGGCGGTGATAATCCGCGAGCCAATTGAGGGCCGATTCGCGCGCGGCGCGCTCGTCGGTGGCGCAGTAGAGCTCGGTGCGGTTACAGGTGGAAAGGATCGCGGCCTCGGCCACCAGGCTCTTGCGGCCCAGAAACTGGTCCTTCAGCGTTACCAATGCGGGTTTGATTTGCTCGAGCGGAAACGCCACGCGTTCGCGCAGGGCGATAGGCGCAGTGTGATGATTGATTCCGATCGTGAGGAGCTGCATATTTGGTAAGCACTTATTGGCTCGCATATTATATCGGTTCGGGAGGCTCGCCGCCCGCGCGCCCCTTTGCCGGTCCCCGGCCGACCCGTCAGGGTGCGGTCGCCCCCGATAGCCGTAATGTCACGAACCAGTCATACTGTTGCGGTTTCACCGCAGTCCCCGCCGCCTAGAAAATTCCGCGCAAATGCGGTTCCAGAGATGCTTTCCGATTGCTTTCGGCCTATTGGAAAACCGCTCGGAGCGCCGCGTCCCGCGCCAGAAAAGAGGTCGCAAAGAGGCGTTTCATGAATTGGCTCGGAATCGTCGTGCTTGGCGCGGCCGTCGCCGTACTTGGCCGGGCGCTGCATCCGTCGCCTGCCGCGCGCCGCGCGTCCTGGGGTCTCGTGCTGCTGGCCGGCGTGCTCGGCGCGGGCGGCGCCAAGATGCTAGGCAATCTCGGCGGTGTTTTCTACGATGGCGAGACGCTCGAATGGCCGGCCTGTGCCGGCGCCGCGCTGTTGGCCGTCGCCCTGACGGCGGGACTGGCCCGCCGTTGAATGTTTTGGTGAACTACTATTTCCATGAACGCCCGTTTGCCCGAATCCTCATCCATGACTTCTCCGCTCGCCGCGCTGCGCGCGGCCATGGCGCACGCCGGCGTGGACGCCTACGTGGTGCCGTCCGCCGATCCGCATCTGTCCGAATACCTGCCCGAACGCTGGCAGGCGCGCCGTTGGCTGTCCGGCTTCACGGGGTCCGTCGGGATGCTCGTGGTCACGGCCGATTTCGCGGGATTGTGGGTCGATAGCCGCTATTGGGTGCAGGCCGACGCGCAGCTCGCGGGCAGCGGCATCACGCCGATGAAGGTCGGCAACGGCGCGCAGATGTTGAGCTACATGGATTGGCTCGCCGACCACCTGCCGAGCGGCTCGGTCGTCGGCGCCGACGGCGCCGTGCTCGGCGTCGCGGTCGGCCGCCAGCTCAGCGATAAGCTCGCGCAGCGCGGCGTGACGCTGCGCACCGATCTCGATCTGATCGAAACGATCTGGCCGCAGCGTCCGTCGTTGCCCGAGGCCTCGGTCTACGAGCATGTCGCGCCGCAGGCGCCGGTCTCGCGCGCCGACAAGCTCGCGCAGGTGCGCAACGCGATGCGCGAACACGGCGCGCAGTGGCACTTCGTTTCGACGCTCGACGATCTGGCCTGGATCTTCAATCTGCGCGGCGCCGACGTCGATTACAACCCGGTGTTCGTCGCGCACGCGCTGATCGGGCTCGACGGCGCCACGCTCTACCTGGCCGACGGCAAGGTGTCCGCCGAGCTCGCGGCTGCGCTCGCGCGCGACGGCGTGACGCTCGCGCCGTATGCCGATGCGTCGCGCGCGTTGGCCGCTTTGCCCGCAGACGACGTGCTGCTGGTCGACCCGCGCCGCGTGACTTACGGATTGCTCGAAGCCGTGCCCGAGGCCGTACGCGTGGTCGAAGCCATCAATCCGTCCACGTTCGCGAAGTCGCGCAAAACCGCCGACGAGGCCGCGCACGTGCGCGCGGCGATGGCGCAGGACGGCGCCGCGCTCGCGGAATTCTTCGCGTGGTTCGAAGGCGCGCTCGTGCGCGGCGAGGCCGTCAGCGAGCTGACCATCGACGAACGCATCACGGCCGCGCGCGCGCGCCGGCCCGGCTATGTGTCGCCGAGCTTCGCGACCATCGCGGCGTTCAACGCGAACGGCGCGATGCCCCATTACCACGCAACGCCCGAGTCGCACGCGCAGATCGCGGGCGACGGCCTGCTGCTCATCGATTCGGGCGGCCAGTATCTGAG
>CAUPOD010000252.1:0-4736 GCA_963512745.1 uncultured Burkholderia sp.
CGCCCATGTCGCGGATCTCGGTCGTGACGTTGTGCGACGGCGTCTTGCCGTGCGCGTGGCAGGCCGCGGCGATTTCGAGCTTGGCGCGCCGCACGAGCGGGTGGTCGAACTGGCCCGGCGCGCGCATCGCGTCGTCGGGAATCGCGCCGTGGTGCGCGGACACGAAGTCCATCAGGCCGAAACTCAGCGTGCCGACCGTGGGTAGCGCGGCGATGCGCGCGGCGTCGGCGAGCGCGCCGTGGGTCTCGATCAGCACGTCCGCGCGGATCGGGCGCGGCAGCCCGAGTTCGAGGCGCGTGCCCTCGACGAACGCGCACATCTCGGCGACGTCGGCCACGCTCGCGGCTTTCGGCAGGGTCAGATACGCGGGCGGGCGCGCGCCGCGCAGGATGATGCGCACGTCGTCGCGCCAGTGCGGGTGCGTGAAATCGTGGATGCGGGCGCCGGCGCGGCCGTGGCGGTTGTCGTCGCTGCTCAGCAGCGCGGCGACGAGCTCCGCTTGTTCGGCTTCGCGGCCGACCGCGGCGCCGTCCTCGCAATCGAGCGTGACGTCGAAAACGGGGCCGAGTTGATGCTGGAGCGCGAGCGATTTGCGCATCAGCTTTTCGCTGCCGGCGTAATGGTCGCAGCACGGCAGCAGCGCGGGCGGGGCGGCGCCGTCGTAAAGCACTGCTGCTGGCGTGAGCTCGGGCATCGTGCGAGGGGACTGGTTTGGAAACGGATTCGAAAGGGCTCTACCGGTTCCACGGTACGGGGCGGAACCCGTTCGAATCCGGGCGGCGCGGCGCGGGGCCGGCCGCCGGGGGGGGGGGGGGGGGGGCCGGCGAGGGGGGGGCCGGGTCGTCAACACACTATTAGTCCCCGCCGGGGGGCACTCGTCCAGATCGAGGAGCGAAGCGATTACGACTTCAGCAGATGCGCGACGCCGTCGCGCTCTTCGAGCAGCTCGTTCAGCGTGCCGTCCATCTTCTCGCGCGAGAACGTGTCGATCTCGAGGCCTTCGACGCGCTTGTACTTGCCGTTCTCGGTGATCACCGGCACGCCGTAGACGATGTCCTCGGCGATGCCTTACGAGCCGTCCGACGGCACGCCCATCGTGACCCACTTGCCGTTCGAGCCGAGCAGCCAGTCGCGCACGTGGTCGATCGCGGCGTTGGCGGCCGACGCGGCCGACGACAGGCCGCGCGCTTCGATGATCGCGGCGCCGCGCTTGCCGACGGTCGGGATGAACACTTCACGGTTCCATTCGTCGTCGTTGATGAGCTTTTCGAGCGATTCGCCTTCGGCGGTCGCGAAGCGGAAATCGGGGTACATCGTCGGCGAGTGATTGCCCCACACGATCAGCTTCTCGATCGAGGCGACGGGCTTGCCCGACTTGGCGGCCAGTTGCGACAGCGCGCGGTTGTGGTCGAGGCGCAGCATCGCCGTGAAGTTTTCCTTCGGCAGATCCGGCGCCGACTTCATCGCGATGTACGCGTTGGTGTTGGCCGGGTTGCCGACCACGAGCACCTTGACGTCGCGGCTCGCCACTTCGTTCAGCGCGGCGCCTTGCACCGTGAAGATCTCGGCGTTCGCCGACAGCAGGTCCTTGCGCTCCATGCCCTTCGAACGCGGACGCGCGCCGACCAGCAGGGCGACGTCGGCATCCTTGAACGCGACCTTCGGATCGTCGGTCACCACGACGCCCTCGAGCAGCGGGAACGCGCAGTCTTCGAGCTCCATGACCACGCCCTTCACGGCGGCTTGCGCTTGCGGCAGGTCGAGCAGTTGCAGAATGACGGGCTGGTCCTTACCGAGCAGATCGCCGTTGGCGATGCGGAACAGCAGCGAATAACCGATTTGACCTGCGGCGCCGGTGACGGCAACGCGCTTTGCGGGCTTAGCCATTGAAGATCTCCAGAACTTATTTGAACGGCGCGGGACGCCGGGAAACTGGGGGTGAAAAACGTAACATTCTAAGCATCTTTCCGGTCGCTATCCAGACGACGCAAAACGCGTCGCGAGACTTGCAATCACGCTCGCCGCGGAGTGTAGGAGCCGGGCGGGCCAAAGTCAAATAGTATCTTATGTCTTATATAAGACATAGGAGGCGCGGGAAAATCTGGACTTAAAAGTACGGTTTGTGTTGAAATGCGCGCCATGACTTCGAACCAGGCGAACGCAGCGATTCCCAGCGATGCGGCCGGTGCGGCCGGACCCTCCGGCAGCGCCCCGGCGGCAGGCGACGCCGCGTCCGCGCCGGCGCCGACTTTCAGCCCGCTGTACCAGCAGATCAAGGGGCTGATCACGCAGAGCCTCGAACTCGGCGAATGGAAGCCGGGCGAGATCATTCCGAGCGAGGTCGAACTGGCCGGCCGTTACAAGGTCAGCCAGGGCACCGTGCGCAAGGCGATCGACGAGCTGGCCGCCGAGAATCTGCTCGTGCGCCGCCAGGGCAAGGGCACTTTCGTGGCGACGCACAGCGAGGAGCGCGCGCAGTTCCGCTTCCTGCGGCTGTTGGCCGACGACGGCGTCGAGCATCCGCACGTGAGCCGCCTGCTCGAATGCCGGCGCCAGCGCGCGCCGGCCGAAATCGCGCGCCAGCTCGACCTGAAGCCCGCCGATCCGGCCGTGCAGATCCGCCGCGTGCTCGCGTTCGACGGCGAAACGACCGTGCTCGACGAAATCTGGCTGCCCGGTTCGATCTTCCGCGGGCTGACGTTCGAGCGTCTCAGCGAATACAAGGGGCCGCTCTACGCGATGTTCGAGAGCGAATTCGGCACGCGCATGATTCGCGCCACGGAGAAGGTCCGCGCGGTGGCCGCGGACGCCGCGGTGGCGGAGCTGCTCGGCGTCGAGCCCGGCACGCCGCTGCTGTCGGTCGAGCGCGTGTCCTATACGTACGGCGACCGGCCTGTCGAAGTGCGGCGCGGCTGGTACGTGACGGCGCGCTATTTCTATCAAAACGATTTGAATTGACGAACCGATTGAATCGGAAACGGAGCGCGTAATACGGCCCCGAATTTAATCGGCGTTTCGAATTACTGATCTATTACGCAATGTTTACGTAAAGAATTTGGCGACGACCGGAAACGACCGATTATTTCGCTTAGCGATAAAGAGTAGGTCCTCGGTTTTCGCTGCTGCGCACAATGAAAAGGCGCTAAAATCTAGGGTTAGTGTTACAACCAATAAGTAGGGGTCTAGCATGACAGAAGCAGTCAAGAAACCGAGGCCGGAATACCGGAATATCGGAATTGGCGACATCACGCTCAAATACCGCATGCCGATAGCGGCACGCCTGTCTATTCTGCACCGTGTCAGCGGCGCGTTGTTGTTTTTGTTTCTGCCGTTCTTGCTGTTTCTGTTCAGTCAAAGCCTGACTTCCGAGCTGAGCTTCGAAGTTTTCCGCGCCTTCCTGTCGAACATCGTCGTCAAGCTCATCGTGCTGGTGCTGGCTTGGGCGTTCCTGTTCCATTTCTGTGCCGGCGTGCGCCATCTCGTGATGGACGTCGATCACAACCTGTCGAGCAAGCAAAAGGGCAAGCAGACCGCAACCGTGGTGTTCGTGATCTCGTCGCTGCTCACGCTGGCATTCGCGCTCAAACTGTTCGGAGCTTTCTAACTCATGTCCGCCAATAACCGAATCGGTTCGAAGCGCCTCGTCGTCGGCGCGCATTACGGTCTGCGCGACTGGCTCGCGCAACGCGTGACCGGCACCATCATGGCCATCTACACGGTGATCCTGCTCGCGTGGTTCTTCGGCGCCCAGGATTTCTCGTATGACGGCTGGGCCCACATTTTCTCGATCCAGTGGATGAAGCTCGCGACGTTCGTCACGCTGCTCGCGCTGTTCTATCACGCCTGGGTCGGCGTGCGCGACATCTGGATGGACTACGTCAAGCCCGTCGGCGTGCGCCTCGTGCTGCAATCGCTGACCATCGTTTGGCTGCTCGCGTGTGCGGGCTATGCCGCGCAGATTCTCTGGAGAGTGTAAAGAATGGCTGCAATCAAATCTTCCCTGCCGCGTCGCAAGTTCGACGTGGTGATCGTCGGCGCGGGCGGCTCGGGGATGCGCGCGTCGCTGCAACTGGCGCGCGCGGGCCTGTCGGTCTGCGTGCTCTCGAAGGTGTTTCCGACGCGCTCGCACACGGTGGCCGCGCAGGGCGGCATCGGCGCGTCGCTCGGCAACATGAGCGACGACAACTGGCACTACCATTTCTACGACACGATCAAGGGCTCCGACTGGCTCGGCGACCAGGACGCGATCGAATTCATGTGCCGCGAAGCGCCGCACGCCGTGTACGAACTCGAACACATGGGCATGCCGTTCGACCGTAACGCCGACGGCACGATCTATCAGCGCCCGTTCGGCGGCCACACCGCGAACTACGGCGAGAAGCCCGTGCAACGCGCATGCGCGGTGGCCGACCGTACCGGCCACGCGCTGCTGCACACGCTGTATCAGCAGAACGTCGAATCGAAGACGCAGTTCTTCGTCGAATGGATGGCGCTGGACCTGATCCGCGACGCCGACGGCGACGTGCTCGGCGTGACCGCGCTCGAAATGGAAACGGGCGACGTCTACATCCTCGAAGGCAAGGCCACGCTGTTCGCCACGGGCGGCGCGGGCCGCATCTTCGCGGCATCGACCAACGCGTTCATCAACACCGGCGACGGCCTGGGCATGGCCGCGCGCGCGGGCATCCCGCTGCAGGACATGGAGTTCTGGCAGTTCCACCCGACCGGCGTGGCCG
>CAUPOD010000253.1:0-4729 GCA_963512745.1 uncultured Burkholderia sp.
GGATTGGCCGTCTGCATCGCGGCCGCGGCGTGTTCGTACGCGGAGGCTTGCTTCGGCGCCTTGCGCGCAGCGGGGTCCGTCGTGCCGAGCGGCGCGGCCGGCGCTTCGTCTGGCGGGGTCTGCTGGTCTTGGCCGAGCAGTTTGCGGATGAATTTTTTGATCACGAGGCTTGGAATAGATCGAGGATGCGCCAGCCGCGCGCAAGCGCTACCGCGCGCAGCGTGTCATCTGGATTGGTCGCGACCGGGTCGGTGACTTTTTCGAGCAACGGAATGTCGTTGTGCGAATCGCTGTAGAAGTAGCTGCGCTCGAAGTCGCCCCATTGCTTGCCGAGCGAGGCGAGCCAGCCTTCGGTGCGCACGATCTTGCCTTCGCGGTAGCTGGGCGTGCCGCGCGGCTGGCCCGTGAAATCGCCGCCGGGCTCGCCGCCGACCGTTTCGACCTCGCACGCGATCAGATCGTCCACGCCGAACGCGCTCGCGATCGGGCGCGTGACGAATTCGTTGGTGGCCGTCACGATGCAGCACAGATCGCCCGCTTCCTGATGGCGGCGCACGAGTTCGAGCGCGGGCGGCAGCATCGCGGGGCGGATCACCTCGTGCATGTACTGCTCGTGCCATGCGGCCAGCTGCGCGCGCGGATGGCGCGCGAGCGGCTTCAACACGGCCACCAGATAGGCATGGATGTCGAGCTTGCCGGCCTTGTAGTCCGCATAGAACGCGTCGTTCTGCCGGGTGTAGCTCTCGGCGTCCACGAGGCCGAGCTTCACCATGAAGCGGCCCCATTCGTGGTCGCTATCGGTGGGGATCAGCGTGTGATCGAGATCAAAGAGTGCCAGGTTTGTCATGGGAGCGCATTTTACTTGAAGCCGGGCGATGGGCCGGGTTCGGCCGTTTGGTCGCCGTGTTCGTCGAGCATTGCGCGCAGCAGCGGCAGCGTGATCGCGCGCTGCCGTTCGAGCGAGAAGCGGTCGAGCGCGTCGAGGAGCGCCATCAGGCTCGGCATGTCGCGCCGGAAATGATTGAGCAGGTAGGCGGGCACGTCCGCGGTCAGCGCGATGCCGCGCTGGCGCGCGGCCTGACGCAGCACTTCGATCTTGTCCGCGTCGCTGAGCGGCGCGAGTTGGAACACGAGGCCCCAGCCGAGCCGCGTGCGCAGGTCTTCGCGCACGTGCAGCGCGAGCGGCGCGACGGGGCCCGCCGCGACGAGCGCGCTGGTCGGATGCGCGCGCACCGCGTTGAACAGGTTGAAGAGGGCGATTTGCTGCGCGTCGGACAGACGCTCGCAGTCGTCGATCGCGTAGAGCGCCGCGTGCGGGTCGAACGTGAACGCGTCGAGCGGGCTTGTCGGCGCGAGATAGCGCGCGTGGCCCGCGGGCGCATCGTGCACGAGCGCTTGCAGCAGATGGCTGCGCCCGCTGCCGGGCGCGCCCCACAGATAGAACGTGCGATCCGCGACGGGACCGGCCGCCAACGCGGCGTCGAGACCGCGCAGGCGCGCCACCAGCTCGGCGTTCTGGCCGATCTGGAAGTTGTCGAACGTTGCGGGCGGCGGGGTGCCGAGATCGAGCGTCAGTTGACGGGAAGCGGTCACAGTCTGAAACGGTGCGTGAAACAGTGCGTTAAGCGCCTATCGCGTGCGGCGCGCGCAGCATGGGCCGCGCCGTGCGCATGCTGCCGGCCTTTCGGGCCCGGCGCCGACGGAATTCCGGCGCAGCGGCGAGCTTCGGGTAAAATCGCATTTTACCGACCTTCTTGCCTTCCCATGAATTCTCCGAAATCCGCCGGCGCCCAAGGCCTCTCCTATCGTGACGCGGGCGTCGATATCGACGCCGGCGACGCGCTCGTCGACAAGATCAAGCCGTTTGCGAAGAAGACGCTGCGCGACGGCGTGCTCGGCGGCATCGGCGGCTTCGGCGCGCTGTTCGAGGTGCCGAAGAAGTACAAGGAGCCCGTGCTGGTTTCGGGTACCGACGGCGTGGGCACCAAGCTCAAGCTCGCGTTCGACCTCAACAAGCACGACACGGTGGGGCAGGATCTGGTCGCGATGAGCGTCAACGACATCCTCGTGCAGGGTGCCGAGCCGCTGTTCTTCCTCGATTACTTCGCGTGCGGCAAGCTCGACGTCGATACGGCCGCAACCGTCGTCAAGGGCATCGCCCACGGCTGCGAGCTGTCCGGCTGCGCGCTGATCGGCGGCGAGACGGCCGAAATGCCGGGCATGTACCCGGACGGCGAATACGACCTGGCCGGTTTCGCGGTCGGCGCCGTGGAGAAGAGCAAGATCATCGACGGCAGCACGATCGCCCCGGGCGACGTGGTGCTGGGCCTCGCATCGAGCGGCATTCACTCGAACGGTTTTTCGCTCGTGCGCAAGATCATCGAGCGCGCGACCCCCGATTTGAACGCCGATTTCCACGGCCGTTCGCTGGCCGACACGCTGATGGCACCCACGCGCATCTACGTGAAGCCGCTGCTCGCGCTGATGCAGAGCGTGGCCGTGAAGGGCATGGCCCACATCACGGGCGGCGGTCTGGTCGAGAACATTCCGCGCGTGCTGCGCGAGGGCCTGACGGCCGAGTTGCACGCGGACGCGTGGCCGCTGCCGCCGCTGTTCAAGTGGCTGCAGGAGCACGGCGGCGTGGCCGATGCCGAGATGCACCGCGTGTTCAACTGCGGCATCGGCATGGCCGTGATCGTGTCGGCGGCCGATGCGGACAAGGCCGTCGCCGAGCTGACCGCCGCGGGCGAACAGGTCTGGAAGATCGGCACGGTGCGCGAGAGCAAGCCGGGCGAGGCGCAGACGGTGGTGGTTTGAGTCTGACGCGGTAGCTAGCGGTATGGATGAAAAAAAGCCCGGCTAAATGCCGGGCTTTTTTGTTACGTATCGCGATGATGCCGCGTCATCGGTCTAGCCATCCAGCACGCTTTCCAGGACTTCTACTGCACGTACCGTCGCATCCCCCGCGCAGCAATCGATCACGATCCGGTCCGGCATCGCGCGCAGCCACGTGATCTGGCGCTTGCACAGCTGGCGCGTGGCGAAGATGCCTTTGTCGCGCATCGTGTCGTAATCGGTCGCGCCGTCCAGGTATTCCCACGCCTGCCGGTAACCGACGCATCGCATCGACGGCAATTCCGGCGTCAGGTCGCCGCGCGCGCGCAGCCGTTCCACCTCGTCGATAAAACCGTTCGCGAGCATCGCATCGAAGCGCTGCGCGATGCGTGCGTGCAGCACCGCGCGGTCCGACGGTTCGAGCGCCACGGGCACGAAGCGGTATCGTGCCGCCGCCTCGTCCACGCGCGGTGCTGCCAGCAGCGCCGACATCGGCTGCCCCGTCAGCAGAAAAATTTCGAGCGCGCGCTGAATGCGCTGCGAATCGTTGGGTGCGAGACGCGCGGCCGTTGCCGGATCGCATGCGGCCAGACGCGCGTGGAGCGCCGGCCAGCCGTCGCGCCCGGCTTCCTCGTCGAGCCGCGCGCGCACCTCGGGATCGGCCGACGGCAGATCGTTCAAGCCCTGCGTGAGCGCCTTGTAGTACAGCATCGTGCCGCCGACCAGCACAGGCGTATTGCCGCGTGCCGCGATTTCGTCGAGCAGCCGCAGCGTGTCGGCGCGGAAGTCGGCCGCGGAATACGCGTCGCGCGGATCGATGATGTCGATCAGATGGTGCGGCACGCGCGCGAGTTCGGCCGCGTCCGGTTTGGCCGTGCCGATGTCCATGCCGCGATAGACGAGCGCCGAATCGACGCTGATCAGCTCGATCGGCCGGCGCTCGGCCAGCGCGAGCGCCGCAGCCGTCTTGCCCGAGGCAGTCGGCCCGAGCAGACAGGCGATGGAGCGCGGCGCGGCGGCGCCGTGCGAGACAGGCGTATTCACGCTTACTGACCGCGCATAAAGAGACGGTCGAGATCCCCGAGCGTCAATTGAAACCACGTGGGGCGCCCGTGATTGCACTGATCCGCGCGTTCGGTCGCTTCCATCTGGCGCAGCAGCGCATTCATTTCGTCGAGCGTCAGGCGCCGGTTCGCGCGCACCGCGTGGTGGCAGGCCAGCGTACCGAGCAGTTCGTGCTGGCGCTCGGTCAGCACGCGCGAGCCGCCGTAGGCATGCAGATCGGCGAGCACCGCGCGCGCGAGCACGGTCAGGTCGGCATCCTTGAGCAGCGCGGGCACGGCGCGGATCGCGAGCGTGGTCGGCGAGAGCACGGCCAGATCGAAACCGAGCGCATCGAGCGTTTCTTTCTCTTCCTCGACGATGCCGACCTCGATCGGCGTGGCCGGCATCGAAATCGGCAATAGCAGCGGCTGCACGGCGATCTGGCGGTCGGCGAGCGAGCGCTTGAACTGCTCGTAAAGGATGCGTTCGTGCGCCGCGTGCATGTCGACGATCACGAGCCCATGCGCGTTCTGCGCGAGCACGTAGATGCCGTGGATTTGCCCGAGCGCGAAGCCGAGCGGCTGTTCGTGATCGACGGGCCGCGCGGCGGCCGGGAAACCGGCGGTGCTATCCGCGCCGTACGGCGGCAATGACTAGCGCGCTTCAGGGGTGGGCAGCGGCGCGCTGCCGGCCGGGCCGGCCGGGTCGCGGCGGCCGAACAGCGTGTCGTAGAGCGCGAGCGGCTGCGCGACGGGCAGCGTGCCTTGCACCATGCGCGATTGGCGCTGCCAGGTGTTGCCGAGCGACGAGAGCGGGTGGCCGGAGCCGAAGCCGGCGCCCGGGCTCGCAC
>CAUPOD010000254.1:0-4719 GCA_963512745.1 uncultured Burkholderia sp.
GACGGACAGGGCGACCTGCGCACGGCTGTTGCGCAGCGCGCCTTCGGCCATCGCGCGCGCGACGGGCTCGCTGACGGCGCCGTGCTTGTCGATCAAGTCGGCCGGCACACCGATCATCTCGCTCTTGGCCTGGTTCGAATAGGTGAC
This sequence comes from uncultured Burkholderia sp., assembly GCA_963512745.1. GTDB lineage: Bacteria > Pseudomonadota > Gammaproteobacteria > Burkholderiales > Burkholderiaceae > Burkholderia. The sequence goes on from CAUPOD010000254.1 coordinate 148, forward strand.
GAAACCGCGCTCGAACCAGCCGCTGCTGCCCGAGATATCGGTGATCGCGGCGGCGATCATGCCGCCCGTGCACGATTCCGCGGTGGCGAGCAGCAGGCGCGCGTCGCGCAACTGGTTGCCCGCGCGGATCGCGAGCTGATGAACGATGGTGTCGGTCGGCATGGCGTGGCTCCGGTCGCGCGGCTCAAACGAAGCTGCGCCACAGCGCGATCACGAACAGCGTCATGACGGCGGCCACGATGTCGTCGAACATGATGCCGAAACCGCCGTGCAGATTGCGGTCGAAGTAGCGGATCGGCGGCGGCTTGACCATGTCGAAGAAGCGGAACAGCACGAACGCGACGAGCTGGCCGACGAAACCGGCCGGCATGATGAACACGAACACGAGCCAGATCGCGACGATCTCGTCCCAGACCGCGGGGCCTGGATCGTCGATCGCCATCTTGCGCGCGGTGAAACCCGTCATCGGGCAGCCGAGCGCGAATCCGGCGACGATCAGCACCCACCACTGCGTTGCGCTCAGATGCAGATAGTGATTCAGCAGATCGAAGCTGATCCAGCCGAACAGCGTGCCGAACGTGCCCGGCAGGATCGGCGCGAGTCCGCTGCCGAAGCCGAGCGAAACGATGTGCACCGGGTGCGAGAACATGAAGCGCAGCGTGGCGCGGCGGCGCGCGAGTTTTTGGTCGCCCTGCGGCGCGGCGGCATCGGGGGGCGGCGAAGTGGTCGGATCAGTCGGCATGGAAATGGTCGAAACCGTGCAAGGTCAGGTCGAGCGCCGCGCCCGTCGCGTCGCGCCACGCGATGCGCGGCACGGCGTCGCGCGCGGCCAAGTCGCGTATTGTACCGATGCGCGTGACGGGCACGCCCGCGCGTGCGCCCGCGGCTTCGACCGCGGCGCGTGCCGAGGGCGCGGCGGTGAAGCAGAGTTCGTAATCGTCGCCGCCGGCCAGCGTGCATTGGCGCTGCACGGCGAGCGGCAGCGCGGCGAGATCGGCCGAGCGCGGCACGGCGTCGGCGTCGATGTCCGCGTGCATGCGCGAGCGTTCGAGGATATGCAGCAAGTCGCCCGCGAGGCCGTCCGACAGGTCGAGCGCCGCATGCGCGATACCGGCCAATTCGAGCCCGAGCGCGATGCGCGGAACCGGGTATTCGAGCGCGCGCCGGAACCGGCCCGCTTGCTCGGGCGTGGCCTGCCATTCGCCGCGCGCGACGCCGAGCCCCGCGCGCGCATCGCCTAGCACGCCCGAAATCCACACGTCGTCGCCCGCGCGCGCCGCGTCGCGGCGCAGCGCAGCGGTAGGCGCGACTTCGCCGAACACAGTCAGACAGAGAGTGAGCGGCCCGCTCGTCGTATCGCCGCCGATCAGTTCGCAGCCATGCGCTTCGGCCAGCGCGAACAGGCCGTCGGCGAACGCCTCGAGCCACGCGGCATCGGCGCGCGGCAGCGCGAACGCGAGCGTGAATGCGCGCGGCGCAGCGCCCATCGCGGCCAGATCGGACAGATTGACGGCGAGCGCCTTGTGGCCGAGCGCACGCGGATCCGTACCGGCGAAGAAATGGCGCCCTTCGACGAGCATGTCCGTCGAAATCGCCAGCATCTTGCCCGGACTCGGCCTCAACAGCGCGCAATCGTCGCCGATGCCGAGCGTGGCGGGCGAGTCTGGATGCTGTGCGCGTCGCGCGAAATAGCGGTCGATGAGCGCAAATTCGGAGAGATTGTCGGCAGCCACGGGCAAGCCTGAGGGCGGAACGGGAAGTCTTTATTGTACGGGACCGCGCGTGCCGCGGCGCCCGCCGGCGTCGTACGAGATGCCGCGGGCCGGTGGGCACGATACGATCTTTTTTAAGAACGGACTCCCGCTGAGCGTGGGGGATTGGCGCTACAATGTGCCGAACAGATACTCTAATCCTGCCTTTTTACCCCCATGTCGACTAATTCCAGCTCCCCGAACGACAAATTGCGCGAAGCCGCGCTCGATTATCACGAATTTCCGACGCCGGGCAAGATCGCCATCGCGGCGACGAAGCAGATGATCAACCAGCGCGATCTGGCGCTGGCGTATTCGCCGGGAGTGGCGTTCGCATGCGAGGAGATCGTCGAGAACCCGCTCAACGCGGCGCGTTTCACGGCGCGCAGCAACCTGGTCGGCGTCGTCACCAACGGTACCGCGGTGCTCGGCCTCGGCAACATCGGCCCGCTCGCGTCCAAGCCCGTCATGGAAGGCAAGGCGGTATTGTTCAAGAAGTTCGCGGGCATCGACGTGTTCGACATCGAACTGAACGAATCCGATCCGCACAAGCTCGTGGACGTGATCGCCGCGCTCGAGCCGACGTTCGGCGGCATCAATCTCGAAGACATCAAGGCGCCGGACTGCTTCATCGTCGAACGCGAGTGCCGCAAGCGCATGAAGATCCCGGTCTTCCACGACGACCAGCACGGCACGGCGATCGTGGTGGCCGCGGCCTTCCTGAACGGCCTCAAGGTGGTCGGCAAGGACCTCAAGCAGGTCAAGCTCGTGACGTCGGGCGCGGGCGCCGCGGCGCTGGCTTGCCTGGATCTGCTCGTCGATATCGGCTTGCCGCTCGAGAACATCTACGTGACCGATCTGGCCGGTGTCGTGTACAAGGGCCGTGCCGAACTCATGGACCCGGACAAGGAACGCTTCGCGCGCGAAACTTCGGCGCGCACGCTGTCCGAGGTGATCGAAGGCGCCGATATTTTCCTGGGTCTGTCGGCGGCCGGCGTGCTCAAGCCCGAAATGGTCAAGACCATGGCCGAGCGCCCGCTGATTTTCGCGCTCGCCAATCCGACGCCGGAAATCCTGCCCGAAGCCGCGCTCGCGGTACGCCCCGACGCCGTGCTGGCCACGGGCCGCACCGATTATCCGAACCAGGTCAACAACGTTCTGTGCTTCCCGTTCATCTTCCGCGGCGCGCTCGACGTGGGCGCGACGACGATCACGCGTGAGATGGAAATCGCCGCCGTCAAGGCGATCGCCGGGCTGGCCCAGCAGGAGCAGAGCGACGTCGTCGCGACGGCCTACGGCATCCGCGACATCTCGTTCGGCCCCGAATACCTGATTCCGAAGCCGTTCGACCCGCGCTTGATCGTGACGATCGCGCCGGCCGTCGCGCAGGCTGCGATGGATGGCGGCGTCGCGACACGTCCGATCGAGGACATGGACGCGTATCGCGTCCATCTGCAGCAGTTCGTCTATCACAGCGGCACCGTGATGAAGACGGTGTTCCAGGCCGCGCGCTGCACGCCCGCCGACAAGAAGCGCGTGGTGTTCGCCGAGGGCGAGGAAGAGCGCGTGCTGCGCGCGGTGCAGATCGTGGTCGACGAAGGGCTGGCCACGCCGATCCTGATCGGCCGTCCGGCCGTGATCGAACATCGCATCCAGCGTTACGGCCTGCGCCTGACGCCGGGCGTCGATTTCACGATCATCAACACCGAACACGACCCGCGCTACCGCGAGTTCTGGCAGACCTACTACAAGATGATGGCGCGCAAGGGCATCAGCGAGCAGCTCGCGCGCGTGGAAATGCGCCGCCGCACCACGCTGATCGGCGCGATGATGATCAAGATGGGCGAAGCCGACGGCATGATCTGCGGCACGATCAGCACGCCGCACCGCCACCTGCACTTCATCGATCAGGTGATCGGCAAGCGCGAGGGCTGCAGCGTCTACGGCGCGATGAACGGCCTCGTGCTGCCGGGGCGCCAGGTGTTCATCGTCGATACGCACATCAACGTCGATCCGACGCCCGAGCAGTTGGCCGAGATCACGATCATGGCCGCCGAGGAAGTGCGCCGTTTCGGCATCGAGCCGAACGTGGCGCTGTGCTCGCACTCGAACTTCGGCACGAGCAACGCGGCTTCGGCGCAGAAGATGCGCGATACGCTCGCGATCCTCAAGGAACGCGCGCCCGACCTCAAGGTGGACGGCGAGATGCACGGCGACGCCGCGCTCGACCCGGCGCTGCGCCGCGAGATCCTGCCCGAGTCGACGCTCGAAGGCGAAGCGAACCTGCTCGTGATGCCGAACATCGACGCGGCCAACATCTCGTACAACCTGCTCAAGACGGCGGCCGGCAACAACATCGCGATCGGCCCGATCCTGCTCGGCGCGGCCAAGCCCGTGCACGTGCTCACGGAATCGGCGACGGTGCGCCGTATCGTCAACATGACCGCGCTGCTCGTCGCGGACGCGAACGCGGTCCGTTGAAGCCGGGGGCGCGTCCGCCCCGCGCCGCAAAAAAAAAAAAGCCTGCCCCAACAACACACCGCACCCCCCCGGGCATGGCATTGCGCCTCCCGATCCGTAATGGCAGGCCCACGAGCCCGAGTTGGCGAGGAGGCAGTTTCTCGCCGTGTGGGCCTGCTGAAAGAAATATTACAATAAGTAAGGTAAAGCTGTCTAATGAAAGATAAATCCCCCGATTCCCGCTCGGGGTACAGCCTTGGAGTACCTGAACATTGATTCCCGCGCGTAATAGCGCTACGCTTACGCCTTTGTAGCTCGTCAACTTGTTGATTTAACAGCGGGAACCTCGATTCATGGTACG
>CAUPOD010000255.1:0-4716 GCA_963512745.1 uncultured Burkholderia sp.
GTCCGAATCCGCTCCGCACGAAACCACCGCGGCGGAGCACGGCGACGGCGAGGCGAACACGGCCGCCGCGGCGGACCGCGAGGCAGCCGCTGCAAGCGCTGCTACACATGCAACCGGCACCGAATCGGCGGATGCGAACCCGCCCCACGAGGCGGCTCATGCGGCGGACGCGCCAGCCGCCGGCACGGCGCCCGAAGGCGAGCCCGAACCGATCGAACCGATCCTGCCCGCCGCGACCACGATTTCCGCAGCGCCGCCCGCGCTCGTCGATCCGCGCATCGATTGCATCGTGCCGATCAAGCTCGCGGCGCCCGTCGCGAGCGACAAGATCCTGCCCGCCGCGCAGCGTCTGCGCCGTGCGGGCAACAAGCCCGTGCACATCGAGGGCAAGCTCGAGAGCGGCAATTGGGAGCTGCTGCAAAACGGGTCGCGCTACGAAGAAGTGCGCGCGGCCGCGCAGCTCGCGAACCGCAACGGTGCGCTCAACGAGCTCGAATTCTCGGAGTTCGTGTCGGGCGTGCAGCAGTTCGCCGACAGCTTCGACGGCGAACCCGATTTCCCCGACATGATGGAAGTGGTCGGCATGGCGCGCGAGCTCGACGGCTTCGCCGCGCAGTGCGACGCGCAGTTGTCCTTGAACGTGATGTCGGACGGCGCACCGTGGTCGGCCAACTACGTGCAGGCGGTCGCCTCGCAAGACGGTTTGCTGCTGTCGCGCGACGGCACGCGCTTCGTCAAGCTCGACGCGCGCCAGAACCCCGTGTTCATGCTCCAGTTCGGCGACACCAATTTCCTGCGCGACGACCTCACGTACAAGGGCGGCAACATGATCACGCTCGTGCTCGACGTGCCGGTGGCCGACGAGGACATCCTGCCGTTCCGCCTCATGTGCGATTACGCGAAGTCGCTGTCCGAGCGCATCGGCGCGCGCGTGGTCGACGACCAGCGCCGCACGCTGCCCGAATCGACGCTGATCGCGATCGACGAGCAGCTCATGAAGCTGTACGCGAAACTCGATGCGGCGGGCATCCCGGCCGGCTCGCCCGTCACGCGCCGTCTGTTCAGCCAGTAGCCCATAGCCTAGCCTCAACCGGTAACCACGAGCCGTACCGCAAGACCCACGATGGCACCCATTCCACCCGAACCGCCGGCCCACGAGCCGGCTGCACGTGCCGCCTGGCTGCGCGCCGAACTGGCGCGCGCCAACCACGACTACTACGTGCTCGACGCGCCGCAATTGCCCGACGCCGAGTACGACCGCCTGTTCGCCGAACTGCAGGCCATCGAAGCCGCGCATCCCGGCCTGATCGTGCCCGACTCGCCGACGCAGCGCGTCGGCGGCGCCGCGGCCGAAGGTTTTTCGACCGTCGTGCACAGCGTGCCGATGCTGTCGCTCGGCAACGGTTTCGACGATGCCGATGTCGAGGCGTTCGACCAGCGCGTGCGCGATGCGCTCGACGTGCCCGTCGATCTCGCCGGCACGCCGGCCGAGCAGATCGAATACGCGTGCGAACTGAAATTCGACGGCCTCGCGATTTCGCTGCGCTACGAAAACGGCGTGTTCGTGCAGGCCTCCACGCGCGGCGACGGCACCACGGGCGAGGACGTAACTGCCAACGTGCGCACGATCCGCTCGCTGCCGCTGCGCTTGAAGGAGGTGCCGGGCGTGCCGATGCCGGCCGTGCTCGAGGTGCGCGGCGAGGTGCTGATGTTCAAGCGCGATTTCGCGAAGCTGAACGAGCGTCAGCGCGCGGCCGAGCAGCGCGAGTTCGCCAATCCGCGCAATGCCGCGGCCGGCAGCCTGCGCCAGCTCGATTCGCGCATCACCGCGCAGCGCCCGCTGTCGTTCTTCGCGTACGGCATCGGGTTGCTCGAAGGCGCGCCGACGCCGCCCACGCATAGCGCGCTGCTCGACTGGTTCGCGGCGCTCGGTTTGCCCGTCAATCGCGAACGCGCGGTGGTGCACGGTGCGCAGGGCCTGCTCGAATTCTTCCGCCGCATCGGCGAGCTGCGCGAGTCGCTGCCGTACGACATCGACGGCGTGGTCTACAAGGTCAACCGGCGCGATCTGCAGGAGCGGCTCGGCTACGTGTCGCGCGCACCGCGCTTCGCGCTCGCGCACAAGTTCCCCGCGCAGGAAGCGCTGACCAAGCTGCTCGCGATCGAAGTGCAGGTCGGGCGCACGGGCGCGATCACGCCGGTGGCGCGCCTCGAACCCGTGTTCGTCGGCGGCGCGACCGTGACCAACGCGACGCTGCATAACGAGGACGAAGTGCGCCGCAAGGACATCCGCATCGGCGACACGGTGATCGTGCGCCGCGCGGGCGACGTGATTCCCGAGGTCGTCGCGGCCGTGCTCGATCGGCGCCCGGCCGACGCCGCGGAATTCGTGATGCCGACCGAGTGCCCGGTCTGCGGCTCGCGCATCGAGCGCCTGCCCGACGAGACCATCGCGCGTTGCACGGGCGGCCTGTTCTGTCCCGCGCAGCGCAAGCAGGCGCTGTGGCATTTCGCGCAGCGCCGCGCACTCGACATCGACGGACTCGGCGAGAAGATCATCGATCAGCTCGTCGATCTGCAGCTCGTGCGCACGCCGGCCGATCTGTTCAACCTCGGCTTCCGGCAGCTCGCCGATCTCGACCGCTTCGCCGAGAAATCGGCGCAGAACCTGCTCGATTCGCTGGAAAAGGCCAAGCAGACCACGCTCGCGCGTTTCGTCTATGCGCTCGGCATCCGCCATGTCGGCGAAGCCACCGCGAAGGATCTGGCCAAGTATTTCGGCGCGCTCGATCCGCTGATGGCGGCAAGCGTCGAGGAACTGCTCGAGGTGCCCGATGTCGGACCGATCGTGGCCGAGTCGATCCGCCAGTTCTTCGCCGAGGAACATAATCGTGTCGTGATCGAGCAATTGCGCGCCCCCGGACGTCTGCACTGGACCGAAGGCCCGCCCACACCGCGCGCGCCGCAGGGCGTGCTCGCGGGCAAGACCGTGGTGCTGACGGGCACGCTGCCGAACCTCACGCGCGACGATGCGAAACAACTGCTCGAAGCAGCCGGGGCCAAGGTCACGGGGTCCGTCTCGAAGAAGACCGACTACGTGGTCGCCGGCGACGAGGCGGGCAGCAAGCTCGAGAAGGCCGAGGCATTAGGCATCCCGGTGCTCGACGAGGCCGGGCTGCATCAATTATTGGAGGGCCAAGCGCCATGATTCGCGAGATTCTGAAGATGGGCGATCCTCGCCTGCTCGAAACGGCCAAGCCGGTCGAGGCGTTCGATACGCCGGCGCTGCATGCGCTCGTGACGGACATGTTCGATACCATGCACCACGCGAACGGTGCGGGCCTTGCCGCACCACAGATCGGCGTGGGGCTGCAGGTGATCATTTTCGGTTTCGGCCAAAACGCGCGTTATCCCGACGCGCCGGCCGTGCCCGAGACGGTGCTGATCAATCCCGTGGTCGAGTATCTGCCGCCCGAGATGGAAGAGGGCTGGGAAGGGTGCCTGTCGGTGCCGGGCTTGCGCGGCGTGGTCAACCGCCATGCGCGCGTGCGCTACAGCGGCTTCGATCAGTTCGGCAAGCCGATCGAGCGCGAGGCCGACGGTTTTCACGCGCGCGTGGTGCAGCACGAATACGATCACCTGATCGGCATGCTGTATCCGATGCGGATTACCGATTTCTCGCGTTTCGGATATACCGACGTGCTGTTCCCGGGGCTCGATCCGAATAGCGACGATTGAGTTTGCAGCCGCCCAATGAAAACGCCGCGTCGAGTTCGACGCGGCGTTTTTTTATCGGCTTTTGCTTTCGTTGCCGGCTGCCCGGTACGAGCGGGCGGCACCGGGTGCGGCTGGCTTAGAACGACTCGTCCGGCCCGAGGTAGCGCCATTCGCCTTGCGGCAGCGCGCCGAGCGTCACGTGACCCATGCGGATGCGCTTCAGGCCGATCACTTCGAGTCCGACCAGCTCGCACATGCGGCGGATCTGACGCTTCTTGCCTTCGCGCAGCACGAAGCGCAGTTGTTCGCCGTTCTGCCAGCTGACTTGCGCGGTTTTCAGCGGCACGCCGTCGAGCGACAGGCCGTGGCGCAGCAGCGCCAGCGATTCGGGCGGGAAGTGCGGCTCGATATCGGTCTCGATATCGCCGTAGCGTACGCGCACGAGGTATTCCTTATCGACGTCGGAATGTTCGCCGATCAGCTGCTTCGCGATGCGGCCGTTTTGCGTGAGCACGAGCAGACCCGTCGAATCGATGTCGAGGCGGCCGGCCGGCGCGAGCGTGCGCAGATGTTTGGGCGAGAAGCGCAGCGGCGAATGGTCGCCGCTCCAGTGGTTCTCGCGCGTGATCAGCGTCACGGCCGGCTCGTAGCCGTCCTCGGCCTGCCCCGATACGTAACCGACCGGCTTGTTCAGCAGGATCGTGACCTGGGCGGCTTGCGCGGCGCGGGCGGAATCGTCGATCTCGATGCGCTGGTCCGGATGGACCTTCGTGCCGAGCGTGTCGATGCGTACGCCGTCCACGAGCACCCAGCCTTGCTCGATCCACTCGTCGGCTTCGCGGCGCGAGCACAGGCCGAGTTCGGACATGCGCTTCGACAGGCGCATCAGGCCTTCTTCGTTGTCGTCGCGGTAGGCTGCATGGCGCTTCTCGGGCTGGGGCGCGGGGCGGCGTGCCGCGTCCGTGCCGGCGAAGTCGCGCTTCGCGCGCGGGGCCGGCG